>NZ_JAKRNG010000018.1:0-50377 GCF_022347125.1 Helcobacillus sp. ACRRO | reverse complement strand
GGTCAGCCGACGGCGCGGGCCGGCCGGCGGGGCGGGTCAGTCGTCAGCGTCGACGATGGTGGCGGCGGCGCGGATCCCCCGAGCGGTCACCTCGTCCATGTCCTCGCCGGTCAGGTTCACGTGCCCCACCTTGCGGCCGGGACGCACGCCCTTGCCGTACAGGTGGATGGTGGCCGACGGGTCCTGCTCGACCGCGATCCGACCGCCGTCCACGAGGTCCTCGCGGGTGCCGCCCAGCAGGTTCACCATCACAGCCGCGGGACGCAGCGGCTCCGTGGAGCCCAGCGGCAGATCGGCAACAGCGCGCAGATGCTGCTCGAACTGGGAGGTGACACAGCCGTCCATCGACCAGTGACCCGTGTTGTGCGGCCGCATGGCCAGCTCGTTGACGAGAACGGTGCCGTCGGCCAGTTCGAACAGCTCCACGGCGAGCATGCCCACCACGCCGAGGTCCTCGGCGATGCGCTCAGCGAGACCGCGGATCTCGGCATCGCGTTCAGCGGACAGTCCGGGAGCGGGGGCGGCGACTCGGAAGCACACGCCGTCCTTCTGTTCGCTCTCCACCACCGGATAGGCGGCGACCTGTCCCCCGGGGCGGCGCGCCACCTGCGCGGACAGTTCCCGAGTGAACGGCACCAGCTGCTCGGCGAGGAGGTCATCACCGCGCTCCAGCCAGTCGGCGAACTCATCGGCCGAGGAGATGACGGCGACGCCGTGGCCGTCATAGCCGCCGCGGGCGGTCTTCACCACGATGCGGCCGCCGGCCTCCTCCAGCGCCTGCTCGAGGTCGGCGCGGCTGGCGATGCGCCACCACTGGGGGCAGGGGTGGCCGAGCTCGGTGAGGCGCTCGCGCATCACCAATTTGTCCTGTGCGTGGATGAGGGCGTCGGCCCCGGGGCGCACAGCGATCCCGTCGGCCTCCAGGGCGCGGAGGATGTCCTGGGGAACGTGCTCGTGGTCGAAGGTGACGGCATCGACGCTCGCAGCGAAGGCCGCAACTGCATCGGCGTCCTCGTGGCTGCCGATCTCCACTCGGTGAGCAACCTGTGCGGCGGACACCGTGTCGCTGCCGGCGAGGACGGCGATGTCCAGACCGAGTTCGATGGCGGCGGGGATCATCATGCGGGCGAGCTGCCCGCCTCCCACAACGCCGATGGTGCGAACGGTGGAGGGCGCAGAATCAGTCATCACGGCGACCATTCTAGGCGAGGACCGCTCAGCGCTGGGACTGCGCCTGCTGCGCCCGCCGCTCCCGGCGGCTCATCACCCGGCCCTGGGAGAACCCATCGGCGTCGTTCGCGCTTGCGCGGGACGTGAGGGTCGACTCCCCGAGGACCACATCACCGTCGCCGGCCTCCCCCGGCGCGGTGATGAGGAAGACGCCGAACACCGCCGGCTGCTCCTGCAGCAGCTCCAGCCGGCCGCCGTCGTCCTCCACCAGCGTGCGGGCGAGCGCAAGGCCCACACCGGTGCCGGTGGACTTCGGGCCCTGCACGGACCGCTCGAAGATGCGCGTGCCGACCGTCGGGTCCACACCCTCTCCCTGGTCCGCCACCTCGATCACCGTGGAGTGGGAGTTCGCGCGCACCTTCAGGCTCGTGGTGCCGCCGCCGTGCATGAGGGAGTTCTCGATCAGGGTGGCGACCACCTGCGTGAGGGGCCCGTCGGACGCCCACACCGCTGCGGACTTCGGCACGTGGATGCGCAGCTCTCGGCCGGCCTGACGGAACGCGTGCTTCCACTCTTCGCTCTGCTGGGTGAGCACGTTGCGCAGCTCCACAACGCCCGGGGTGCGGCGCTGGGAGGAGCGCGGCTTGTTGATGAGGTCGTTGACCACGTTCGTGAGGCGGTCCACCTGTTCCAGGGAGACGCGCGCCTCGTCCCTCACCCATTCCTCCGAGGAGGTTGCGAGGATCTCGTCCAGGCGCATCGACAGCGCCGTCAGCGGTGTGCGCAGCTGGTGGGAGGCGTCCGAGGCGAGCGCACTCTCCGCCTCCAGCCGTTCGGTGAGCGCAATACCGGACTTCGTGAGCTCCACGGCCACCATGTCGATCTCCGCGATCCCGGACTCCTGCCACTGGGTGCGGGCGCGGCCCGAGCCCAGCTCAGCGGCTCGGCGCGTCAGCTTGGTCAGGGGCGCCGACAGCCTCTGCGCCTGCCACAGCGCCACGGAGATGGCGATCGCGATCGCACTCAGCGCCGTCAGCACGATCAGCACCACCGCCCCACCGGTGTGGGCGCGCACATCCGACTGCGGAATCGAGATCGTCACGACCTGCCGATTGGAACCGGCCGCGGAGACCACAACGGGGTTCTCCCCGGGCGGCTGTCCGGCCTGCACGGTGCGGCCGTCGTGCGTCACGGAGATGTGGACGTTGAGGTCCGCGGTCTGGTTGACGTACTGCTCCAGCATCGGCTCATCGATGCGCTGCCCGTTGTTGAGGCGACCGTCGGTGGCGGTGACCACGGACTGCAGCAGGGTGCGCCCCGAGTTGCTGAGGTTGTTCTGCACCAGGGTCAGCCAGGCTGTGCCGAGGGGAATGCCGAGGAGCAGAACCACCAGGAGCACGGAGACAAGGGTGGCCTGCAGGACCCTGCGCTGCATGAATCAGCTCTCGGCGGGGTTCTCGAAGCGGAAGCCGACTCCGCGCACAGTGGTGATGCGGGTCGGGTTCGTGGCGTCGTCGCCGAGCTTGCGGCGTAGCCAGGAGATGTGCATGTCGAGGGTCTTGGTGGAGCCCCACCATTCGGCACCCCACACCTCTCGCATGAGGTCGTCACGGGTCACCACGGAGCCCGCTTCGCGGATGAGCACCGCAAGCAGGTCGAACTCCTTGGCGCTGAGGGTGAGCTCCTCACCGCCCACGTACGCGCGGCGGGCGGAGGCGTCGAGCTCCACGCCGTTGACGGAGAACGCGTCGGACTGCTCCTCCACGGCCTGGGTGCGGCGCAGCAGGGCACGGATGCGGGCCTGCAGCTCACCGAGGCGGAACGGCTTGGTGACGTAGTCATCGGCGCCGGCGTCCAGGCCCACCACCGCGTCGACCTCATCGGCGCGGGCGGTGAGGATCAGGATCGGGGCGGTGACGCCGCCCTTGCGGAGGCGGCGCGCAACCTCAAGCCCGTCGATGTCGGGCAGGCCGAGATCGAGGATCACGAAGTCGATCGGGTCCTCCTGCGCGGCCGCCGCCAGGGCATCCATGCCGCGCGATGCGCGCATGACGGAGTAGCCCTCACGGTCCAGGGCGCGGGACAGCGGTTCTGCAATGGCCGAGTCATCCTCGACGAGAAGTAGGCGAGTCACAGTTCCTGATCCTAACGGCCCGGTGCTGACAGCGCCGGGCGATCGATGCGGAGACCGGGTGCTTCCAGGCCGCTCAGCGGTTGATGACGATGCGGGACGCGGCGGCTCGCTCGAGGCGCACCACCGGGGTCAGACCGATGCCTTGTAGCTCCACGGTCCATTCCTCGGCGCGGCTGAACCCGCCCGGGAAGGCGCGGTCCACCGTCTCGGCGGTCTCCAGATCCACCACCACAGCGCCGGGTTCGGCGATGCCTTCGAGGCGGGCGGCGAGGTTCACACGCGGCCCGAACACGTCACCGTAGCGGGAGAACATGTTGCCCCAGGCCAGCCCCACGCGCACCGCCGGCAGGATGGGACTGGCGGCGACGGCTTCGGTGATGGACAGGGCGATGCGGACGCCGTCCTCGGGCGTGTCGGCGAGGAACATCATCTCGTCGCCCACGGTCTTGACCACGCGGCCGCCGCCCTCGGAGATGATGTCGCGGCACAGACCCTCGAACTGCTTGATGACGTCGGCGAGCTCGAACCCGTCGATCGACTGGGCAAGCCGGGTGAATTGGACGAGGTCGGCGAAGGCGACGGCGCGCGGCAGCGGAAGCGCCTCGTCGGACCAGGACTCGCCGACGCTGCGGAGGATCTCCGATCCGGCGCGGGCCGTGTAGGAGGCCATCTGCCGACGGAAGGCGTAGACGACCTGGCGCTCGAACACGCCGAGGAACTCCGGGGCGCGCTCCAGCATGAGCATGCGGGCCTGAGAGTCGGAGACCTTGCCTCCGGCCTTCGCCTCGTCCACGAGCGCTTCGGTGAGCCACATGGCGAGGCGGCCGGTGTGGAAGCCGAAGCCGCGGGCGAAGTTGACGAACGTGTCCTCGTCGATCTCGCCGTCGGTGACGAGGCGGATGAGCTCACCGATCGCTTCGGCGTCCTCGTCGGTGAACACGGCGGTGTCATGGTCGATGCCGCCGAAGCCCATACCGCGCCAGTACTTCGCAACCAGGGATTCGGGCAGACCGTGGAGCGACTGCAGTTCGCGGGCGGAGTGGGTGCGCGGCCCCTGCAGGAGGACCCGTTCGAGAGCGCCGACGCTCTGGCGGACGCGTGCGAAGCGCCGGTTGAGCTGCTGCGGAATGCTCATCTCCGCGGTGACGGTGGGGACAGCACCGTCACTGGGCTCGGCAGAGCTCATACACCAACGCTCCTCTCGTTCGTATCCGGCACCAGGTGGACGTCCCCGGCGGTGACGGACGTGCGGGTCCCGTCGACCGCGCGGATGACGAGTCGGCCGACGGAGTCGACGGTCTCGGCGGTGCCGCGGATGGTGGCGGAGCCGGTCTGATCGACCATGTGCACCGCTCGTGAGATCGTGACACATCTCTCACGATAGATCGAGGTCATCTCATCAGCACCCGTCCGAGTCTCCAGACACTGGACCCAGTGGTCCATGGCAGCGCAGATCGCGCGAGCGATCTGCTCCCGCTCCCCGTCATCGAGACTGCGGCCGATCACCGCCTCAACGGTGCCGGCATTCGCGAGGAGCGGGTCGTCCGCGTCGATTCCGCCGCGCAGGTTCACTCCGACCCCCACGGCGACCCGCTCACCGTCCACGGCCGCGAGGATTCCGGCGAGCTTGCGCCCGTCGGCATCGAGCACATCGTTCGGCCATTTGAGCTCGACGGCCGCGCCGACGCTGTCCTCCAGAGCGTCCTGCACCGCGAGCGCCATCGCCAGCGACAGCCAGCCCCACTGGTCCCGATCGATCCTGGGGCGCAGCACATAGGTGAGGGCGAGGGAGTCACCGGGGCGGTTCTGCCAGGTGCGTCCCTGTCGGCCCCGGCCGGAGCGCTGATCGAAGGTGGCGACGGCGAACGGTGTGCGGCGGGAGGCGAACGCGTCCTCGCCGACCAGATCGTTGGTGGAGCTCGCCCAGGGGACGAAGGTCAGGCTGGTCGCGTCCACGGTCGCGTGGCCCCTTTCTGCTGGTCGGCTGGGGAAGGCACCCGGAGAGAGTAGCGCATCACAGTGCGGAGGCGGGTAGCGTAGGATCCTTGCAGTTCCGGCCGCGCACCAAGGAGTGAGAGTGAACGACGCGTCTCCGACGAACCCCCAGGAGCCCCGAGCCATCACAACGGCTGAGCGGATCGCGGATCTGCAGGAGCGGTACGACACCGCCGTCACCGCCGCCGGCCGGACCGCCGTGGAGAAGCAGCACGCCCGCGGCAAGAAGACCGCTCGCGAGCGCATCACCGACCTCCTGGACGACGGTTCGTTCGTGGAGACCGATCGATTCGTCCGCCACCAGTCCACCGCGTTCGGCCTGGACAGCAAGCGCCCCGACGGCGACGGCATCGTCACCGGCTACGGCACCATCGACGGCCGCCAGGTCTGCGTGTACTCCCAGGACTTCACCGTGTTCGGCGGGTCCCTCGGTGAGGCGCACGGCCGCAAGATCATGAAGGTGCAGGACCTCGCTCTGCGCACCGGAGTACCGCTGATCGGCATCCTCGACGGCGGCGGTGCCCGCATCCAGGAAGGGGTGGCGTCCCTGGCCGCCTTCGCCGGCATCATGCGCAACAACACCCGCGCCTCCGGCGTGATCCCGCAGATCTCGCTGATCATGGGCCCCGCGGCGGGTGGTGCCGTGTACTCCCCGGCGCTGACGGACTTCATCGTGATGGTGGAGAAGACCAGCCACATGTTCATCACCGGCCCGGACGTCATCAAGACCGTCACCGGTGAGGACGTCGGCTTCGAGGACCTCGGCGGGGCCCGCACCCACACGTCGAAGTCCGGCGTGGCGCACTACATGGCGCCCGATGAGGATGACGCCATCGAGTACGTCAAGGACATTCTGTCGTACCTGCCGCAGAACACCCTCAGCGATCCGCCGGTGTTCCCGCTGGACACGCCGACGGAGACCACGCAGGAGGACGAGGCGCTGGATTCGCTGGTGCCGGATTCCCCGAACCAGCCGTACGACATGCTCACCGTGATCCGCACCGTGCTGGACGATGGTGACTTCCTCGAAGTGCAGCCGAACTACGCGCAGAACGTGGTCATCGGCTACGGCCGCGTGGAGGGCCAGAGCGTGGGCATCGTGGCGAACCAGCCGTCCCACTTCGCCGGCACCCTCGACATCGACGCCTCCGAGAAGGCCGCGCGGTTCGTCCGCACCTGCGACGCCTTCAACATCCCGGTGCTCACGTTCGTGGACACCCCGGGCTTCCTTCCGGGCACGGATCAGGAGTGGAACGGCATCATCCGCCGCGGCGCGAAGCTGCTGTACGCCTACGCCGAAGCGACGGTTCCGCTGATCACCCTGGTCACCCGCAAGGCCTACGGCGGTGCGTACATCGTGATGGGCTCCAAGGACCTGGGCGCCGATATCAACCTGGCGTGGCCCACCGCGCAGATCGCGGTGATGGGCGCGCAGGGTGCGGTGAACATCCTGCACCGCCGCACGCTCAAGAGCGTCGCGGAGGACGGCGGCGATGTGGAGGCGGAGCGCGCGAAGCTGCAGGGTGAGTTCGAAGAGCGGTTCGCGACCCCGTACCTGGCGGCGGAGCGCGGCTGGATCGACGGCGTCATCGCGCCCCGGGACTCCCGCCTCGAGATCGCGCATGCGCTGCGCCTGCTGCGCACGAAGCGGGACATGCTCCCGACGAAGAAGCACGGGAACATTCCGCTGTGAGCACGCCCGAGTCCGGCGCCCCGCAGGGGCAGGTGGAGGTGTCGCCCGCGGCATCGACCGCGGTGAAGCTCGTGAGCGGTCAGCTCTCCAACGATGAGCTCGCAGCGATCGCCGTGGCTGTCTCCGCGCTGAGCGTGGTGGCGCGCGAGGAAGCGCACCAGCGGGAGCTGGAGTCGCGCTCCGGTGACCGCGGTACGGGCTGGTCCTCCCCGGTGCACCGGGTGCGCGGGGGCCATGCTCTGCGCGGTGAGCGCGGGCCGATGGCCTGGCGGTTCAACCACCGCTGAGCACGTGCGCCGATAGGATCGGTGTCATGACTCACACCATCCCCTCGACCCCGTCCGCCATCGACCGCATCGCCGATTCCTACGTGGAGAAGGCCACCGCCCTGAACCCACTGCTCGCGAGCGGCCTCGGCGTGCCCGGTCATGACCGCGACATGCCGGACCTCTCCCCCGCCGGCCTCGATGCCGAAGCGGATCTCGCCCGCACCACCCTCGCCGACCTCGACGACGCCGAAGCCGCTGCCCGCGACGCCGGCGAAGAGCTCTCCCAGAACGACCGCCTCACGCTCGCCGCGATGCGCGAACGCCTCGGTCTCGACCTGGAGATGCACGAGAAGCTGATCCCGCACTCACAGGTCAACAACATCACCTCCCCCATTCAGGGCCTGCGCGCCGTGTTCGATCAGATGCCCACCACCGGCGACACCGATGCTGAGGCAGTCGGGAACTGGGACGTGATCCGCGAGCGCCTCACGAAGATCCCCGCCGCACTGGAGGGTTTCGCCGAGTCGCTGCGCTTCGCCGCCGACAAGGGCGTGCTCTCCGCTCAGCGCCAGTTGCGGATCGGCGCCGAGGAGGCCCGCGGCTTTGCGGCGGCCGACGGGTTCTTCGCGCAGCTGATCACCCAGGCCCCCAGCAGTGATGAGCAGCTGGCGGCGGGCCTGCGGGACGCCGCCGACCAGGCGCGCGGAGCATACGCGCAGCTCGCGGACGTGCTCGATGAGCTGCACCCGTCGGCCCCCGAGGCCGACGCGGTCGGCGAGGACGCCTACCGCCTGCACTCGCGCGCCTACATCGGCGCCGAGATCGACCTGGAGGACACCTACCGGTGGGGTGTGCGGGAGCTGCTCGGCATCCTCGAGGAGCAGCGGCAGATCGCCGCGCGCATCAACGAGCACTACGGCAACGGTGGCGGCGACGATGTGGACGCCGCCTACGCCAGCCTCAACGAGGACGAGGCATGGCTGGTGCACGGCTCGGACAACCTGAAGGCGTGGATGCAGGAGAAGTCCGATGCGGCGGTGGCCGCCCTCGCCGATGAGCACTTCGACATACCCGAGCAGCTGCACACCCTGGAGTGCATGATCGCCACGACCGGCTCCGGCGGCATCTACTACACGCCGCCGAGCGAGGACCTCACCTCCCGCCCGGGCCGCATGTGGTGGGACGTGCCCGAGGGCGTCACCGCCTTCCACACGTGGAAGGAGACCACGACCGTCTACCACGAGGGCGTTCCGGGCCATCACCTGCAGCTCGGCACGCAGACCATGCAGGCGGGACTGGGCCGCCTCAACCGGTGGCGTGCCCTCATGTGCTGGATCTCCGGCTACGGAGAGGGCTGGGCCCTGTACGCGGAGCGCCTGATGGATGAGCTCGGCTTCCTCGCGGAGGATGCGGAGCGGCTCGGCATGCTCAGCGAGCAGCGGATGCGCGCCGGTCGCGTGGTCCTCGACATCGGCCTCCACACCGGCCGCCCGGTGCCGGAGGAGTTCGGCGGCGGCGAGTGGACCTACGAGAAGGCGTGGGAGTTCATGACCGAGTTCTGGGGCCTCGGTGAGGAGCACCGCCGGTTCGAGCTGCACCGCTACCTCGGCTGGCCGGGCCAGGCGCCGTCCTACAAGGTGGGCCAGCGGGTCTGGGAACGTCTGCGCGCCGAGTCGCCGCTGCCGTCCCGCCAGTTCCATGACCGCACCCTCGCGCTGGGTGCGCTGCCGCTGTCGATCCTCGAAGACGCTGTGAAGGAGATGCGATGACCACCGCACGCCCCGAATCCGTCGGCCCCGCCGGCGGCGAGGAGTTCGAGCCGCTGCTGCTGCTCGCCTCCGCATCCGCCGGCCGCCATGAACTGCTCAGCCGCGCCGGCATCGCGTTCAGTGCCCGCCCCGTGGACCTCGACGAGGGCGCTGTTCTCGCCCGCGCTGTTGAGGCGGCCGACGGGGACCTCCCCGCCGCGGAGCAGGTCCTCGTGCTGGCGCGGGCGAAGGCCGAAGCGGGCCTGGACGCCTCCGACGGCGGCTATGTGGTCCTCGGCTGCGACTCCATGCTGGAGTTCGACGGCGAAGTCATGGGCAAACCCCTGGAAGCCGGGCGCGCCGTGGAGCGCTGGCGGCAGGTGCGGGGGAAGTCCGCGGTGCTGCACACCGGCCACTGGATCGTCGACGACCGCGACCCGGCGGACGGCGGCACCGGCGCCACCATCGGCACGACCGTCTCCACCGAGGTCTCGTTCGCGGACCTCAGCGATGAGGAGATCGACGCGTACGTCGCCACCGGGGAGCCGCTCGGCGTGGCCGGCGGCTTCACCATCGACGGCCGCGGGTCCGCGTTCATCGACTCGATCACCGGTGACCACACCGCGGTGATCGGTCTGTCGATACCGGCGCTGCGTGGCCTGCTCGCGGAGCTGGACCTTCTGGTCAGCGACCTGTGGACCGACCCCGAAGGCTGCTGACAGGTCACTGAGGTGCGCAGGTCAGGTGGGGGTCTCCCCACCTGACCAGGGCCCGCTCACCGATGAACCTGAAGGCGCACGGCGCGCGGCCCACCGGATATGCTTGCTGTCCGACTGGCCCCGCCCGTGCCCCGTTCACGGCCCACTGACCCGTTTCTCCGAAGGAATCGCGAATGTCCCGTCCCTCCGCCTACCGCCCGTTCTCCACGGTCCTCATCGCCAACCGCGGCGAAATCGCCGTGCGGATCGCTCGGGCCTGCCGTGACGCCGGGCTGCGCTCCATCGCCGTCTACTCCGACAGCGATCGCAGCGCCCTGCACACGAAGGTGGCCGACGAGGCGTACGCCCTGGGCGGCACCACCGCCGCCCAGTCGTACCTCGTGGTGGACAAGCTGCTGGACATCGCCCAGCGCTCCGGCGCCGACGCCATCCACCCCGGCTACGGATTCCTCTCCGAACAGGCCGACTTCGCGCAGGCCGTGATGGACGCCGGCCTGGTGTGGATCGGCCCACCGCCGCGCGCCATCGAACAGCTCGGCGACAAGGTCAGCGCCCGCCACATCGCCCAGCGCGCCGGCGCCCCGCTCGTCGCCGGCACGAAGGACCCCGTCAAGGGGTCCGATGAGGTCCTCGAGTTCGCGAAGCGCGAAGGCCTCCCCATTGCGATCAAAGCAGCGTTCGGCGGCGGCGGCCGCGGCCTGAAGGTCGCCCGCGAACTCGCCGAAGTGCGCGAACTGTACGACTCCGCCGTCCGTGAAGCGGTCTCCGCGTTCGGCCGCGGCGAATGCTTCGTGGAGCGGTTCCTCGACTCCCCCCGCCACGTGGAGACGCAGTGCCTCGCGGACTCCCACGGCAACGTGCAGGTCGTCTCCACCCGTGACTGCTCCCTTCAGCGCCGCCACCAGAAGCTCGTGGAGGAAGCGCCCGCACCGTTCCTCACCGACGACCAGAACACCCAGCTGATGGAGGCCTCCCGCGCGATCCTGCGCGAAGCCGACTACGTGGGCGCCGGCACCTGCGAGTTCCTCGTGGGCAAGGACGGCACCATCTCCTTCCTCGAAGTGAACACCCGCCTGCAGGTGGAGCACCCCGTCACCGAAGAGATCACCGGCGTGGACCTGGTGCGCGAGCAGTTCCGCATCGCCGCTGGTGAGAGGATCAGCGAAGAGACCCCGGTCAGCCGCGGCCACTCCTTCGAGTTCCGCATCAACGGTGAGGACGCCGGCCGCGGATTCCTCCCCTCCCCCGGCCCCATCAAGGTGTTCGAAGCTCCCAGCGGCCCGGGCGTCCGCGTGGACTCCGGTGTCCGCGCCGGTGATGAGATCTCCGGCCACTTCGACTCCATGCTCGCCAAGCTCATCGTCACCGGCGCCACCCGCCGGGAGGCGCTCGAGCGCTCCCGCCGCGCGCTGGACGAGTTCCGCATCGACGGTCTGCCCACCGTGATGCCGTTCCACCGCCTCGTGGTGGACGATCCGGACTTCGCCCCGCAGAAGGACGACGAGCCGTTCCGCGTCCACACCCGCTGGATCGAGACCGAATGGACCGGCGAGGTCACGCCCGCTCCCCTGCCCGTGCCGGGCGAAGAGGACGAGGGCCGTGAGAACGTGGTCGTGGAGGTCGACGGCCGCCGCGTCGAAGTGTCGCTCCCGGCTTCGCTGCGGGCGCCGCGGACCCCGTCGGCCCAGCGCCGCCGCCGCACCCAGCGCGGCCAGACCGGCCCGGCTGCCGCCTCCGGCAACGCCGTCACCGCCCCCATGCAGGGCACCATCGTCAAGGTGGTCGCCGAAGAGGGACAGTCCGTGGCCGACGGCGACCTGCTCGTGGTGCTCGAGGCGATGAAGATGGAGCAGCCGATCCTCGCCCACCGCAGCGGCGTGGTGAAGAACCTCGACGCGGAGATCGGCGCGACCGTCTCCGCCGGCGCTGTCCTCTGCGAACTCGACGACTGATCGATCTCGGAGGGCCCGTCGGCCCCGGCGGATCCCGGCTGCTCCCCGGTACGATCGGGGCATGACGAACACGCACGACACCGCCCAGCCGTACCGCGATGCCGACGCGGCCGCAGCCGCCATCCGCTCCGCCTCCGGCTTGGAGCGCATCGACCTGTCCCTCACCCTCGGATCCGGCTGGTCCGGTGCCGCCGACCTCATCGGTGACGAAGTGTGGTCCGCGCCTGCGCACTCCATCCCCGGGTTCTCCCGCCCCGCCGTGGACGGCCACACCGGGATGCTCCGCGCCATCCGCGTCACCGGCACCGACGCGATCGCCCTCGTCCTCGGCGCCCGCACCCACCTGTACGAGGGCAGGGGCGTGCCGGCCGTGGTGCACGGCGTGCGCACCGCCGCCGCCCTCGGCGCCCGCACCGCGATCCTCACCAACGGCTGCGGCGGTCTCAACCGCGACTGGCGGCCCGGCACCGCCGTCCTGATCCGCGACCACATCAACTTCTCCGGCGCCACCCCGCTGGTGGGAGCGACGTTCCTCGACCAGACCGAGGCGTACTCGCAGCGCCTGCGGAGCCTCGCTCACCGCATCGACCCGTCCCTGCCGGAGGGCGTGTACATGCAGTTCCACGGCCCCACCTACGAGACGCCCGCCGAGGTGCGCATGGCCGGGGTGGTCGGCGCTGACCTCGTGGGGATGTCCACGGTGCTGGAGACCATCGCGGCCCGAGAGGCCGGCATGGAGGTGCTCGGCATGTCGCTCGTGACGAACCTCGCCGCCGGCATCTCCCCGGAGCCCCTGTCCCACCAGGAGGTCATCGAGGCGGGCCGGGCCGCGGCACCGCGGCTCGCGGACCTGCTGTCGAAGATCACCGTCGGCATCGCCGAAGCCGGCCCCACCACTGAGGAGCGCACCGCATGAGCACCCCCGACCCCGCCCTGCTGGAGCGCGCCCGCACCTGGCTCGCCGACGACCCCAACCCCGCCACCCGGGAATCCCTGCAGTCCCTGATCGACACAGCCGAGAACGGAGACGCGGCCGCCGCTGCCAAGCTGCAGGACGCGTTCGCAGGGATGCTGCAGTTCGGCACCGCGGGCCTGCGCGGCGCCATGGGACCCGGCCCGAACCGCATGAACGACTCCGTCGTGTCCCTCGCCGCCGCCGGCATCGGAGCATGGCTGCGCGAGAGGGTCGGCGATGCCCGCGTGGTGATCGGCTTCGATGCCCGCTGCCACTCCGAGGAGTTCGCGCGCCGCAGCGCCGCCATCCTCACCGCCGCCGGACACCAGACGATGCTGATGCCCGCCGCCTGGCCCACCCCCATCACCGCCTACGCGGTCCGCGCGCTCGATGCGGACGCCGGCATCCAGGTCACCGCCTCCCACAACCCCGCCGCGGACAACGGCTACAAGGTGTACCTCGGCGGCCGCGCCACCAGCGCAGAGGGCCGCGGGGTGCAGATCGTGCCGCCGGTCGATGCGGAGATCGCCGCGCAGATCGCCGCAGTCGAATCCGTCTCATCGATCCCTGTCGCCGAATCCGGCTGGACCACGCTCGGCGGCGATGTGCAGGGCGAGTACGTGCAGGCGATCCAGCAGGTCCTCACCCCGGGCGGACCCCGCGATGTCAGCATCGTGCACACCTCCATGCACGGGGTCGGCCACGACACGGTGATGACCGCGCTGTCCCAGGCCGGGTTCCTGACCGTGCATGCCGTGGGGGCGCAGGCGGACCCCGACCCGGACTTCCCCACCGTGGAGTTCCCGAACCCGGAGGAGCCCGGCGCGATCGACCTCGCGCTCGAGCAGGCGCGCCGCGTGGGCGCCGACCTCGTGATCGCGAACGACCCGGACGCTGACCGGTGCGCTGTGGCGGTCCCGGACCCGCGGCTCGGCGACTGGCGGATGCTGACCGGTGATGAGCTCGGTGCCCTGCTCGGCTTCGCACTGCTGCGCCGCACCACCGAGAGCAGCGTCTACGCCAACTCGATCGTGTCCTCCCGCCTGCTCGCCGCCATCGCCGACGGCGCGGAGGTGAAGTCAGCGCAGACCCTGACCGGGTTCAAGTGGATCGCCCGCACCGAGGACCTCACCTTCGGGTACGAAGAGGCGATCGGCTACTGCGTGCTGCCGGACGTGGTGCGCGACAAGGACGGCATCTCAGCGGCGCTCGCCATCGCGGAGCTGGCCGCCGAGGTGAAGGCCGACGGGTCCTCCCTGATCGGTGTGCTCGATGCCCTGGCCCGCCACTGCGGGCTGTTCGCCACGTCGCAGGTGTCGCTGCGGGTGACG
The DNA here is from genome assembly GCF_022347125.1 of Helcobacillus sp. ACRRO. Taxonomy (NCBI): domain Bacteria; kingdom Bacillati; phylum Actinomycetota; class Actinomycetes; order Micrococcales; family Dermabacteraceae; genus Helcobacillus; species Helcobacillus sp. ACRRO. Next base: position 36,411 of record NZ_JAKRNG010000018.1, on the reverse strand, counting down.
GATCTCGATGAGCTGGGGGCGATGATGGCGCGGCTGCGGCAGAATCCGCCCGCGCAGCTGAACGGCTGCCCGGTGACGGTGACGGACCTCGCCGGCGGCACCGACCCCGGCGAAGCGGGCGGCGGTGTGCCCGCGGGCCTGCCGCCGACGGATGCCGTGGTGCTGCTCGCGGAGGACCGCTCCCGCATCATCGTGCGGCCCTCCGGGACGGAGCCGAAGCTGAAGTGCTACCTGGAGGCTGTGGAGGACGTCGCCCCCGATGCCTCCTTCGAGGACCTCACCGGCGCCCACCAGCGCGCTCAGCGGACGCTGACGGCGCTGGCGCGCGAGATCCGCCAGGTGCTCGGGGTTCAGTAGCCGTTCGCCTGCGACTCCTCAGTGAGGCTCTCGGTCTCACCACCGAGGCCGGCGCCGCCGGCCTGCTGACCGCCGGCCGCCTCCTCGAGGATGGCGGCGGAGCCGGACAGGCCCAGACGGTTCGCGCCGGCGGCGATCATCTCGCGCGCCGCAGCGAGGGTGCGGATCCCGCCGGAGGCCTTCACACCGAGGTCCTCGCCGACGGTGTCGCGCATCAGACGCACCGCGTGACCGCTGGCGCCGCCGGCGGGGTGGAACCCAGTGGAGGTCTTCACGAAGTCGGCGCCGGCGTTCTTCGCGGCCCGGCAGGAGGCGACGATCTGCTCATCGCTCAGCGCCGCCGATTCGATGATGACCTTGAGGACGGCGCCGGGGATCGCGTCGCGGACGGCGCGGATCTCCGCTTCGGTGAAGTCGGCATCGCCGGCGGCGGCCCGGCCCACGTTGATCACCATGTCGACTTCGTCAGCGCCGTTGTCGACGGCGAGCTTCGCCTCGGCGGCCTTGACCTCGGGGGCGTGCTGGCCCGACGGGAAGCCGCACACGGTCGCCACGTGCACGGTGGTGTCGATCGGCAGCATCGACGGGGACACGCAGATCGAGTAGGTGCCGAGCTGTTCGGCTTCACGGGCGAGGGCGGCGGCGTCGGCCGGGCTGGACTCGGGCTTCAGCAGGGTGTGATCGATCAGCTGGGCGAGTTCGCTCGGCGTGAGGGCGGAGGCGTCAGGGGCGGTGGTTGTCACGTTGTCGTTCATACGCGTCATTCTCGCACGCGCCTACACTGGTGCATCGTGAACACTGAGCCCCCAGCCGCCGCGGTCCGCCGCATCGTCCTGCTCGCGGGACCCTCCGGCAGCGGCAAGGGCCGCCTCGGCGCCCTCGCCGGCATCCCCCTGGTCCAGCTGGACGACTTCTACCGCGACGGCGACGAGCCGGGCCTGCCGCAGCGCTTCGGCATCGTGGACTGGGACCACCCCGCCTCCTGGAAGGGCGACGACGCCCTCCAGGCACTGATCGCGCTCTGCCACGAGGACTCGGTCCGGATCCCCACCTACTCCATTCCCCGCAGTGCCCGCACCGGCACGCAGACCATCCGCGCCGCCGGCTTCCCGATCGTGCTGGCCGAGGGCGTCTTCGCCGCGGAACTCGTGGAGCCGCTGCAGAGGCTCGGTCTGCTGGCCGACGGGATCGTCCTCGACCGCCCCACCGCCCTCGTGACGGGCCTGCGGGTGGCGCGCGACGTGCGGGAGCGCCGCAAACCGCTGCCGACGATCATGCGCCGCGCCGTCGGCCTCGCCCGGTCCCAGAAGACCGATGTGACGACCTGGGCGAGCAAGGGGCTGCGGCCCCTCGGCTTTCGGGACGCGCTCGCCCGGGTGCGGGCGCTGATGACCGCCGCCGACGCTCAGACGGAGCACGCGGGCCGGACCGAGCAGGTGGCCGAGCCGCCGGTGATCACCGTGTCCGCGGTGTGCTTCACGCACTTCACTCCCCCGGGGCCCGGTGTGCCGAACGGTCAGTGGCGCCTCTTCAGCGTCCGCAAGAAGGGCACGGACCGCTTCATGCAGCCCGGCGGCAAACCGGAGCCGGGTGAGACCGCTGTGCAGGCAGCGGTGCGGGAAGTGAAGGAGGAACTGAACATCTCGCTCGCCCCGCACCAGCTGGTGGAACTGGGCTCGCACCGCACCATGGCGGCCAACGAAGCGGGGCATGCCCTGGAGGGGACGGTGTTCCTCGCTCCGCAGGTGCACAACCCTACGGACATGGCCATCCGCGCGGAGCTCGAAGAGGCCCGCTGGATCGACATCGAGAACCCGTCGGACGACGTCCCGATCGCCCCGCTGATGCGGGAGTTCATCCTCCCTGCCCTGCGCGAGCGCCTGCGCTGACTCGCCGGCCGGTTCCCGCCCTCAGGCGATGCGGTCGAGGATGCGGCTGGGCAGCGGGAACTCCTCGGCCCCCGCATCGATCATGAAGGCGCCCGCAATCGCTTCCTCGGCGCGGCTGAACTTCTCCGGCGTGTTCGTCTGCATCCGGGCGATGACCTCGCCCTTCGTCACCCGCTGACCGAGGGTGCGCATCAGCCGCACACCGGCCTCGTGCTGCACCGGGGCGCCCGGGGTGGAGCGACCCGCGCCGAGGCGCCACGCCGCCACCCCCACCTTCAGCGAGTCGATATCGGTGATGACCCCGTCGGCCTCCGCCACCACATCGGTGAACTCCGCCGCCTGCGGCAGCGGGGCGTCCACGTCCCCGCCCTGGGCGGTGATCATGGCGCGCCACGTGTCCATCGCGCGGCCGTCCTGCAGCGCAGCCTCCACATCGACGTCGCTCTTTCCGGCGGCGGCGAGCATCTCGCGGGCGAGCGCAACGGTCAGCTCCACCACGTCGGCGGGGCCGCCGCCCTGCAGCACCTCCAGGCTCTCCTCCACCTCGATGGCGTTGCCGGCGGTGAGGCCGAGCGGGGCGGACATGTCCGTCAGCAGCGCCACGGTCCGCACGCCGGCGTCCGTGCCGAGGTCCACCATGGTGCGGGCGAGCTCGCGCGCGTCCGCCTCATCACGCATGAACGCACCGGCACCGGTCTTCACATCGAGGGTGAGGGCGGCGGTGCCCTCCGCGATCTTCTTCGACATGATCGAGGAGGCGATCAGCGGGATCGAGTCGACGGTGCCGGTGACGTCCCGCAGCGCGTACAGGCGCTTGTCGGCGGGGGCGAGCCCGGAACCGGCGGCGCAGATCACGGCACCGACCTCGCGCAGCTGAGCGAAGAACTCCTCGTTGGTGAGGTCGGCGCGCCAGCCGGGAATGGATTCGAGCTTGTCGAGTGTGCCGCCGGTGTGGCCGAGGCCGCGGCCGGACAGCTGCGGCACGGCGGCGCCGAAGCTGGCGACCAGGGGCGCGAGAGGCAGCGTGATCTTGTCGCCCACGCCGCCGGTGGAGTGCTTGTCCGTGGTGGGGGCGCCGAGGCCCTCGAAGCTCATGGTCTCGCCCGAGTCGATCATGGCGCGGGTCCAGTGGGCGATCTCAGCACGGTCCATCCCCTGCAGGCAGATCGCCATCGCCAGCGACGCCATCTGCGAATCGGCCATGTGGCCGCGGGCATAGGCGTCGATGGTCCAGGCGATCTGCTCGGGGGTGAGGGTTCCGCCGAAGCGCTTGGCGCGGATGATGTCGACGGCGTCGAACTGTTCGGTCATGAGGGGTCTCCTTCGGTGCGGCGCTCCGCGGCGGCGGGGCCAGCAGGGTCGGCGGCGGCGGGGTCGTCGAGGTCGGCGGGGCCGAACGCCTGCGGCAGCACCGCATCGAGGGTGCGCTCCCCCAGCGGGGTGAGGATCCGGAACTGCGGCGACGCATGCTCGGCGAGCAGCTGGCGGCAGCGGCCGCACGGCATGATGACCGCCCCATCGCCGTTGACGCACACGAACTTCTCCAGCTTCCCGCCGCCACCGGCGATGAGCTCGGAGACCAGTCCGCATTCCGCGCAGAGCGTCACGCCGTAGCCGGCGTTCTCCACGTTGCATCCGGTGACGGTGCGCCCGTCGTCGGCGAGCCCCGCCGCGCCCACCCTGAAGCCCGAGTAGGGGGCGTAGGCGCGCTGAGCGACGTCGCGAGCGGAATCCAGCAGGGCGTCGAACCCTGCGGTCTGCGCCGTCGGCCCTGTCGTCTCCGTCGGTTCCGTCGGTCCCGCCGGGGTGGGGGTGTCCATGCCTTGACTCCGTTCGGCAGCGGTGCGGGCGCTGAGGGTGCCGGCGCCCGCTCGAGCGGTCACGATGACCGGGTGGCGGTCACTTGATGTAGGGCTTGCCGTCGGCGGCGGGTACGCGCACGCGGCCCACGAAGCCGGCCACGGCCAGCAGCGTCACGATGTACGGGAGCATGTTCAGGAACTCCGAGGGCACCGTGAACTTCTCCACGCCCGCCGGCAGCGGCGAGGAGGAGAGGATGCCGAGGTTCTGCTGCAGGGCGGTCGCGAACGCGAAGAACAGCGCCGCCATCGCCGCGCCCACCGGGTGGTAGCGGCCCAGGATCATCGCCGCGAGCGCAATGTATCCCTTGCCGGCGGAGATCTCCTGCGTGAACGCCACATTGGTGCCGACCGTGAGAGTGGCACCGCCGAGACCGGCGATCGCGGAGCCGAGCAGCACGTTCGACCAGCGGGTGCGGGCCACGTTGATGCCGACGGTGTCCGCCGCCTGCGGATGCTCACCGACGCTGCGGACCCGCAGCCCCCACCGGGTGCGGAAAAGGGCGACGGTGCAGACTGCGACGATGACCCACATGAGGTACACGAGGATGTTCTGGCTGAACAGCATCGGGCCGATCAGGGGGATGTCCGCCAGCACGGGGATCCGCAGCTCGGGCAGGCGCAGCGGCACGTTGTACCGCTCGGCCTGCGGCTTCAGCACCGCCCCGTAGAAGAAGCTGGTCAGGCCGACCGCCAGCACGTTCAGCACCACGCCGACGATGATCTGCTGCACGTGGTATCCGACTGCGAACAGTGCCAGCAGTGCACCCATCACGAGCGCGACGAGCGGGGCGGCGAGCATGCCGATCCAGGGGCTGCCCGTCATGGAGCCGACCACGGCGGCGCCGAAGGCACCGAACAGCAGCTGGCCCTCGATCGCGATGTTGATGACGCCGGCGCGTTCGGACAGCACACCGGACAGGGCGCCGAACACCAGCGGCACGGCGAGTCCGAGGGTGGCCTTCAGCAGGAACTCGATGTTCAGGGACTGGGCTGCGACGGTCCACACGAGGAACGCGACGGCGAACAGCACACCGAAGCCGACCAGCAGCGCGGGCTTCGCGAAGCGCGGCCAGGTGCGGTTGGTGGCCTGCATGAACCAGGCGAAGCCGGCGAGGGCCAGCAGCACCATCGACAGCACGATCGCGGTGGGCACCGACGGCACCGTGATCTCCGTGGGGATGCCCATGGAGGTGAACATGGAGTCGTGCGCGATGGTGAAGTGGGAGTCCTGGCCGCGGACTCCGCCGATGCCGAACACCAGCAGGGACACCAGGGCGAAGAAGGTGAGGGCGGCCGGCATCTTCCACCAGCCGGGCAGGCGGCCCTTGGCTTCGGTGAGGCGGACCTCGGAGTCCCCGGTGGTGATGGGGGCGCGGCTGACTGCGGTCGAGTTCATCTCAGGCCTCCTTGGCGGCCGCGGTGCGGCGGGGACGGGTCAGCAGGTTCAGGCCGGACATGCGGCGCACCAGCGGCGGGGCTGCGATGAACAGCACCACGAGCGCCTGGATGACGGCGACGAGGTCGATGGGCACGCCCTGGCCCTCCATGTAGCGGCCGCCGGTGGACAGCCCGGCGAAGAGGATGCCCGCCAGGATGATGCCGACGGGTCCGGAGCGGCCCAGCAGGGCCACGGTGATGGCGTCGAAGCCGATGCTGCCGGCGATGCCGTCGTTGAGGGAGTGTTCGGTGCCGAGCACGTTGACGGCGCCGCCGAGGCCGACGAGGCCACCGGCGATCAGCATCACGAGGAAGCTGGAGGTGCCCACGCTGATGCCGGCGACCTGTGCGGCGCGGGGGTTCTCGCCGACCGCGCGGAAGCGGAAGCCGAGGGTGGAGCGGGACATCAGCCACCACAGGAACAGGGCCGCCAGCAGCATGATGACGAAGCCGAGGTGGAGGCGGAACTGGTCGCCGAGCAGGCGCGGCAGCATCGCGGTGGCCTTCACCTGCGGGGACTGCGGGGTGAGCACGTTGGGTGCGCGGAACGCGGCCGTGGTGAGGAGCCAGGCGAGCAGGTTCACCGCGATCCAGTTCAGCATGATCGTGGTGATCACTTCGTTGGCGTCGAAGCGGGCCTTGAGGAAGCCGGCGATGCCGCCCCAGAGCCCACCGGCGGCGATGCCGGCGGCCAGCGCCGCGATCAGGTGGATCACCGGGGGCAGGGACAGGCCGAAGCCCACCCAGGCGGCGGCTGCGGAGCCGACGATCAGCTGGCCGGTGCCGCCGATGTTGAACAGGCCGGCGCGGAAGCCGACCGCCATGCCGAGCGCGGCGATGATCAGCGGGGTCGCGACCGTGAGGGTTTCGATGAGGCGGTTCCACGCCTGGGTGGAGGTCCTCGCCCTGTAGTCGTACACGGCGCCGCGGAAGAGCGCGTCGTACGCGGAGACGATGGCGTCCCACGAGGCGCGGAAGAAGTCGGAGGGGCGGGCGAACAGGTACGTGGCGGACTGGCGGACGTCCTCGTTGGAGATGAGGATCAGCACGGCGCTGATCAGGAACGCGAACACGAACGCCATGATCACCACGGGGATCTCGCTGCGCCCGATGCGGGCGGCGAGCGTGGGGGTGTTCTCGTTCTCAGCAGTGGGGGCGCTCACGCGATGTCTCCTTCGGCGGCGAGTTCTTCGTTGGCGAGGGTGCTGCCGGAGGCGACTTCGGCGCGGGCCGCTTCAGCGGTGTAGCCGGCCATCATCAGGCCGAGCACTTCGCGGGATTCGTCTCCGGGCACGATGCCGAGGATGCGGCCGCGGTACATCACCGCGATGCGGTCGGACAACTGGCTGATCTCGTCGAGCTCCGTGGAGACGATGATGACGGGGGTTCCTTCGCTGCGGGCCGCGATGATGCGGCGGTGCAGGAACTCGATGGAGCCGACGTCCACGCCGCGGGTGGGCTGGGCGGCGATGAACAGGGAGAGGTCGCGGCTGAGCGCGCGCGACATCACGACCTTCTGCTGGTTGCCGCCGGACAGGGAGCCGACGGGTGAGTCCGTGCCGGAGGTGCGGATGTCGAACTCCTCGACCTGCTCCTGGGCGTGCTTGCGGATGCGCGGCAGCCGCAGGGAGAGGGCGGAGCCGAAGGGGCGGCGGTCGTGCTGGTCGAGCACGAGGTTCTCGGCGACGCTGAAGGAGCTGACGAGGGCGTCGTGCGTGCGGTCCTCGGGGACGAACCCGACCCCGGCGTCCAGCACCTGCTTGGTGGAGCGGCCCACCAGTTCGGTGCTGCCGAGGCGGATGGAGCCCCACACGTTCTTCTGCAGGCCCATGATCGCTTCGGTGAGCTCGGTCTGGCCGTTGCCCTGCACTCCGGCGATGCCGAGGATCTCCCCTTCGCGGACGTCGAAGGAGACGTTGTCGACGGTGCGCAGCCCGGCATCGTCCACCACGGTGAGGTCGCGCACGCTGACGGCGGTCTCCCCCGTCGGCGCCTCCTCCTTGTCGAACTGCAGGGCGACACTGCGGCCCACCATCAGGTTCGCCAGTTCGGACTGCTCCGCGGACGGGTCGGCGGTGTCGACGATCCTGCCGCGGCGGATCACGGTGATGCGGTCGGCGACGGCGCGCACTTCGCGCAGCTTGTGGGTGATGAACACGATGGAGGTGCCCTCGTCCCGCAGCTGCTTCATGATCTGCATGAGCTCGTCGGTCTCCTGCGGGGTGAGCACCGCGGTGGGCTCATCGAGCACGAGGACCTCGGCGCGGCGGGACAGCGCTTTGATGATCTCCACGCGCTGCTGCGCACCGACGGGGAGGTCCTCGACCACGGAGTCGGGGTTGATGTCGAAGCCGAACCGTTCGGAGATCTCCCGCACCTTCGCGCGGGCGGCCGCCATGTCCAGCATGGGGCCCTTCGTGGGTTCGTGGCCCAGTGCGACGTTCTCCGCGACGGTGAACACGGGCACCAGCATGAAGTGCTGGTGGACCATGCCGATGCCGGCGGCCATGGCGTCGCCGGGGCCGCTGAAGCTGACGGGCTTCCCGTCGAGCAGGATGCGGCCGCCGTCGGGCTGGTACAGCCCGTACAGAACGTTCATCAGGGTGGATTTTCCGGCGCCGTTCTCGCCGAGCAGGGAGTGGATCTCCCCGGGTTCGACCACCAGGTCGATGCTGTCGTTGGCGGTGAACGAACCGAAACGCTTCGTGATGCCCTGCAGTTCGAGTTTCACGGTCTCCTGCTCCTTGCGCGGCCGTCGTCGGCGGTCAGAAGGCCGACGGGTCCCGAAGAACCCGTCGGCCGGTGATGGTGATGATCAGGGGATCACTTCGGGGAGGACGGGGAGTCGACCGTGACCTTGCCGTCGATGATGTCCTGCTTCAGCGAGTCGATCTCCTTCTTCAGGTCCGCGGGGACCTTGGAGTCGAAGTCGTAGAAGGGGGCCAGCGACACGCCCTCGTTCTCCAGGGTGCCCACGTACGGCTCGTTGGAGAACTTGCCGGCCATGTCGGCAGTGGCGACGTCCTGAACAGCGGGCGAGATGCCCTTCATCACGGAGGTGAGGATGACCTCCTTGGAGTCCGGGTTCGTCTTGGCGCCGTCGGCGTCCACCCAGATCACCTTGGTGCCGTCGTGCTCCTTCGCGGCGGCGAGGGAGCCGGCGCCGACGGGGCCCGCGACCGGCATGATGATGTCGGCCTTCTGGCTGATGAAGCCCTCGGTGAGGGTCTTGCCCTTGGTCTGGTCCTCGAAGTCGCCGGAGAAGGAGCCGTCCTGCTTGTCCTTGTTCCAGCCGAGCACCTTGACGTCGGTGCCGTGGACCTCGTTGTACTTCGCGACGCCGTCCACGAAGCCGTCCATGAAGATGGTGACGGACGGGATCTTCATACCGCCGTAGGTGGCGACCACGCCGGTCTCGGACATGCCGGCGGCGAGGTACCCGGCCAGGTAGGAGGCCTGGGCGGTGTCGAAGAGGATCGGCTTGACGTTTTCGACTTCGATCGGGTTGCCGTCGGAGTCGAGGGCCGGGGAGTCGATGATGGCGTAGTGCGCATCGGGGTTGGCCTTCGCCGCGGTGGCGGTGGAGCCGGCCAGGAGGAAGCCGACCGTGTAGGTCAGGGTGCAGCCCTGGTTGAGCATGTTCTGCAGGTTCGGCTGGAAGTCAGCCGGGGAGGAGGACTCGGCGGTCTGGATCTCCGCACCGGTCTGGTCCTTGATGGCGACGAGGCCGTCGTGGCCGGACTCGTTGAAGGACTTGTCGTCGAAGCCGCCCTGGTCGGAGACCATGCAGGCCTTGTAGTCCTTGGGGGCGCTGCTGTCGCCACCGGCGCCCTTCTGCTCTTCGGGTGGTGCGCCACAGGCGCTGAGAAGGAGCGCTCCGGCTCCGAGGATAGCCGCTGCGCGGGCTGCCGTTGACTTCATGGGGATCCTCCAACGACACGGGGGTCGGGTCAGGGGTCGGGGCCGGGCTCCGATGCCAGGCGCTGGCAATAACCTACCCCGCCTGAGAGGGTTTGCAGAACCCAGAGGTCCCACCGCGGCGGCGACCCCGGTCAGCGCTTCTGGTCGCGCTGCACGCACAGGGCCGCGAGGAACCCGGCGCCGCAGCGGATGGCGCGCTCGTCGATCACGAGGTCCCCCATGTGGAGGTCGTAGGTGCGGCCTCCGGGAGTGCGGGTGCCGAGGCGGCCGAGCGCCCCGGGCACCTTCCCGAGGTACCAGGCGAAGTCCTCACCCCCGAGGGACTGCGGCGCCGCCTCCACGCTCTCCGGACCGAACTGACCGGCGGCGGTGCGCTCCATGAGGCGCACGCAGCGGGCGTCGTTGGTGACCGGCGGGATGCCGCGGGTGTGGTGCACGCTCGCCTCCACCCCGAGGGGCCGCACCAGCATGACGAGCAGTTCTTCCAGGAGGGTGGAGGCGCTGTCCCAGGCGTCGCGGTCCAGGCAGCGCAGCGTGCCCTGCATCTGCCCCGAGGAGGGGATCGCGTTGAAGGTGCTGCCGGCGTGGATGGAGCCCCAGGTGAGGTTGACGCCGCTGCGGGGGTCGAGGCGCCGGGTCAGCATCGCCGGCAGCTGGGTGGCGACCAGCCCCATGGCGCAGATGAGGTCCTGGGTGTTGTGGGGCCGGGAGGTGTGGCCGCCGGCGCCGCGCAGTTCGATGGAGATCGGGTCGGCGGCGGAGGTGATGGGGCCGGTGCGCATGCCGATGCGGCCCACGTCGAAGCTGGGGTCGCAGTGGAGGGCGTAGATGGAATCGATGCCGTCCACCACGCCCTGCTTCACCATCTGCAGCGCGCCCGGCGGGGTGGGGCTCTCCTCGGACGGCTGGAACACGAGCCGCACCGTCCGCTTCAGGCGACCCGCGGCCTGGACGGCGCGCAGCGCCATGGCGGCGCCGAGGACGCAGGTCATGTGGACGTCGTGCCCGCAGGCGTGGGAGACGCCGTCGTTGCGGGAGCGGTACTCCACCTTCTTCAGATCGGGTATGCCGAGGGCGTCCATGTCGGCGCGCAGCGCGACGGGGCGCAGGGAGTCATCGGTGCCGCGGATGTCGCAGAACAGGCCGGTCTGCTTGGTGAGGCTGGGTTCGAGGCCGAGGTCGCGCAGCTCGGCGGCGATCAGGGCGGTGGTCCGGAACTCCTGGTGGCTGAGCTCGGGGTCGGCGTGGAGGCGTCGGCGCACCGCGATGAGGTCGTCGATGCGGGAGTCGATGATGCGGTCGATGATGCCGCCCTCTCCGACGACGGCTTGGTGGCGGGCAGCCTCGGGTCCGGCGGTGCGGTTCTGCTCGTTCTCAGGCGTCGGCGACGGTGTCACCCCTTGCCCCTTTCCGTTCATGTCGGTCGTGTTCGTGCTCCCGGTGGTCAGCGCAGATGCCCCTGCCCATGCTCCTGGAGGTTCGCGACGAGGCCGGAGAGGCTCTGCGCGTGGTCGTCGGCGAGGACGAGGAGGACGTCCTCGGTGTCGACCACGGTGATGTCCTCCAGGCCGACGACGGCGACGGGGCGGCCGGTGCGGGAGTAGATGCTGGCGCGGGAGGCGTCGGCGATGACGGGGGCGTCCCCGAGCGCGACCACGTCACTGCCGGCTCCCCCGCTCCCCTGCTGTACGGCTGAGCCGGCCGGCGTGGCGTCGTGGTGTCCCTGCTGGGCGGCCGGCGGGGCGCTGCGCAGCTGACGGCTGAGCGCGTGGAAGTCGCCGACGTCGTCCCAGTCGAATCGGGCCGGCACCATCGCCACCGCTCCCTCCGCGGCGAGCGGCTCCGCGAGCGCGTGGTCGATCGCGATGGAGGTCATCCCCTGCCAGATCCGGTCGATCTCCTCGGGGCCGACGCGCTCCTGGCCCAGACGGGCCAGCTGCCGCGCAGCGTCCGCCACCTGCGGCAGCAGCCGGTCCAGCCAGTGCAGGATCAGGGAGGCGCGGGCAACGAACATGCCGGCGTTCCAGGTGAAGCCCCCGGCGGCGAGGAAGGACTGGGCGGTCTCGGCGTCCGGCTTCTCCACGAAGCGGGCAACCGCGCGGGCGCCCGCAGCCCCGAGCTGTTCGGGGGTTCCGTCGGCCTCCTGGATGTACCCGAAGCCCGTGGCCGGGTAGGTCGGTTCGATGCCGATGGTGACGAGGTGGCCGAGTTCGGCGGCGCGGTGGGCGGCGCGGATGGTCGCGGTGAAGCCGTCGACGTCGTGGATCAGGTGGTCGGCGGCGAAGGAGCCGATGACGGCGTCCTCATCGATGCGTTCGGCGACCGCAGCGGCCCAGGCGATCGCCGGCATGGAGTTCTTCGGGCTCGGTTCGGCGAGGATGCGGGCGCGGCGGTCCGCTCCCGCGGCCACGGCTTGGGCCTGGGTGGTGACGGCGTCGCGGTGAACAGCACCGGTGACGATGATCGGTGGGTGGTCCGCAATGGGCTCGAGGCGGCGAAGGGTCTGCTGCAGCAGGGACGAGCCCGTGCCGGTCAGGTCCAGCAGGAACTTCGGTTCGCTGCGGCGGGACAGGGGCCACAGACGGGTGCCGGACCCGCCGGCGGGGACGATCGGGATGAAGACGGAGCTTGCGCACATGCCCCCACAGTACCGAGCCGCAACCAGGTGACCGACCGAAGAGTCGGTGAGCAGTGTTCGCTCGCCCGGACAGGACAGTCGACACGCCTCGATGTCCAGCGGGCGTTGGGCGTTCGCCCTGTGTTCTCCAGTGCTAGTGTGATAAAGCCAAAACCCCTCACGAACCAATGGAGGTCCCCGTGGCGAATGCCAAGTCCGGGACGCTGTACCGCGGACGCGAAGGCATGTGGTCCTGGGTTGCCCATCGCATCTCCGGCATGCTTCTGTTCCTGTTCCTCATCGTCCATGTGCTCGATACGGCACTGGTGACCGTCTCCCCTGAGGCCTACAACGTGGTCATCGGCCACTACAAGACGGTGGTCTTCGGCCTCGGCGAGATGGGCCTGGTCGGCGCCGTCCTGTTCCATGCGCTCAACGGCCTGCGCATCATCGCAGTCGACTTCTGGTCCAAGGGACCGGCGAAGCAGCGCGCACTGTTCTGGGGCGTGGTCATCGTCTGGGCACTGATGATGCTCGCCTTCGTCCCCCGCCACCTCATGCACATGTTCGGAGGCTGATCATGACCTCGACTTCCATCCCCCAGCCGAGCACCCGCTACTCGCGTTCGCGCTACCGCCGCACCGGCCGGTCCGGCCCGAACTTCGAGATGATGTCATGGCTGTTCATGCGCCTGTCCGGCCTCGTCCTCGTCTTCCTGGTCATCGGCCACCTGTTCGTGAACCTGTGGCTCGGCGAAGGCGTCAAAGCGATCGACTTCGGCTTCGTGGCCGGCAAGTGGGCCAACCCGTTCTGGCAGGTCTGGGACCTGCTGATGCTGTGGCTCGGCATGATCCACGGCGCCAACGGCGTGCGCACCATCATCAGCGACTACGTGGAGCGCCCGCGCCTGCGTCAGGGCCTGAAGTACCTGCTGGCCGCCGTCACCGTCGTCATCATCCTGCTCGGCACCCTGGTCATCTTCACCTTCGACCCGTGCCTGCCGGGCGTCGACTCCCAGACCATGGCGAAGTACTGCCAGGCCTGAGCACTCCCCCACTCAACGCGAGGAAAGAACCGTATTCATGCAGACCCACAAGTACGACGTGGTGATCGTCGGCGCCGGCGGCGCCGGCATGCGCGCTGCGCTGGAGTCCTCCACGCGCGCCCGCACCGCTGTGCTGACCAAGCTGTACCCCACCCGCTCCCACACGGGCGCGGCCCAGGGCGGCATGTGCGCCGCCCTGGCGAACGTCGAAGAGGACAACTGGGAGTGGCACACCTACGACACGGTCAAGGGCGGCGACTACCTGGTGGACCAGGACGCCGCTGAGGTGATGGCGAAGGAGGCGATCGACGCCGTCCTCGACCTCGAGAAGATGGGCCTCCCGTTCAACCGCACCCCGGAGGGCCGCATCGACCAGCGCCGCTTCGGCGGCCACACCCGCGAGCACGGTGAGGCGCCGGTGCGCCGCTCCTGCTACGCAGCGGACCGCACGGGCCACATGATCCTGCAGACCCTCTACCAGAACTGCGTCAAGCAGGAGGTCTCGTTCTACAACGAGTTCTACGTTCTGGACGTGCTGCTGTCCGGCGACCCCCGCACCGACGAGGACGTCCGCGCCGCCGGCGTGGTGGCGTACGAGCTCGCCACCGGCGAGATCCACGTGTTCCAGGCGAAGTCCGTCGTCTTCGCCTCCGGCGGCTTCGGCAAGATGTTCAAGACCACCTCCAACGCCCACACCCTCACCGGTGACGGCCCCGCGATGGTGCTGCGGCGCGGCCTGCCGCTGGAGGACATGGAGTTCTTCCAGTTCCACCCGACCGGTCTCGCCGGCCTCGGCATCCTGCTGTCCGAAGCCGCCCGCGGCGAGGGCGGCATCCTGCGCAACAGCGAGAACGAGCGCTTCATGGAGCGCTACGCCCCCACGCTGAAGGACCTCGCCCCGCGTGACGTGGTGGCCCGCGCCATGGCGAACGAGGTGCGCGAGGGCCGCGGCTGCGGCCCGAACCGCGACTACGTGCTGCTGGACCTCACCCACCTGGAGCCCGCGCACATCGACGCGAAGCTGCCGGACATCACCGAGTTCGCCCGCACCTACCTGAACGTGGAGCCGTACACGGAGCCGATCCCCGTGTTCCCCACCGCCCACTACGCGATGGGCGGCATCCCCACCAACATCCGCGGTGAGGTGCTGCGCAACGAGAAGGACGTGGTGCCGGGCCTGTACGCCGCCGGCGAGGTGGCGTGCGTGTCCGTGCACGGGGCGAACCGACTCGGCACGAACTCGCTGCTGGACATCAACGTGTTCGGCCGCCGCGCCGGCATCTACGCCGCCGAGCACGCCCACGAGGTGGACTTCGCGGAGGTCGCCGAGAACGCTGAGGCGCCGACCGTCCAGCTGCTCGAGGAGCTGAAGAACCGCCCGGCGAACCCGGATCGCATCGCGGCGATCCGCCGCGACCTCCAGGAGGTCATGGACGCCCACGTGCAGGTGTACCGCACCGACGAGACCTGCCGTCACGCGCTCGCCGAGATCAAGAAGCTCAAGGAGCGCTACGCCGCCGTGTCCGTGGACGACAAGGGCACCCGCTACAACCTCGACCTGCTCGAGGGTGTGGAGCTCGGCTTCCTGCTCGACCTCGCCGAGGTCGTCGCCCTCGGCGCCCTGGAGCGCAAGGAGTCCCGCGGTGGTCACTTCCGTGAGGACTACCAGAAGCGCGATGACGTCAACTTCCTGCACCACACCATGGCCTACCGCACCGCGGACGGCACCGGTGAGGAGGGCACCGACATCCGCCTGGGCAAGAAGGACGTCGTCATCACCCGTTACGAGCCGAAGGAGCGCACGTTCTGATGTCTTCCGCTGCTGCTGACACCACCGCATCCGGCGCGCCCGAGGGCCGTCAGGAGAAGCCGCGCATGAGCGGCGACCAGGAGATCCCCACCTTCCAGGTCACCCTGAAGATCGCCCGCTTCGACCCGGACACTGACCGCGGCCACTACTGGGACGAGCACACCGTCACCATGTACGGCACGGACCGCATCCTCGATGCGCTGCACAAGATCAAGTGGGAGATCGACGGCTCGCTCACGTTCCGCCGCTCCTGCGCGCACGGCGTGTGCGGCTCCGATGCGATGCGCATCAACGGCCGCAACCGCCTGGCCTGCAAGACCCTGCTGAAGGACCTGAACCTCAACAAGCCCATCACGGTGGAGCCGATCAAGGGCCTGCCGGTGGAGAAGGACCTGATCGTGGACATGGAGCCGTTCTTCGACTCCTACCGCGAAGTCATGCCCTTCCTGGTGGCGCAGGGGCAGGAGCCGTCCCGCGAGCGCCTGCAGTCCGCTGAGGAGCGCGAACGGTTCGACGACACCACCAAGTGCATCCTGTGCGCCGCGTGCACCTCGTCCTGCCCCGTGTTCTGGACCGACGGCCAGTACTTCGGTCCCGCTGCGATCGTGAACGCGCACCGCTTCATCTTCGACTCCCGCGATGACGCCGGTGAGCAGCGCCTGGAGATCCTCAACGACCGCGAAGGCGTGTGGCGCTGCCGCACCACTTTCAACTGCACCGAGGCATGCCCCCGCGGCATCCAGGTGACCAAGGCGATCGCCGAGGTCAAGCAGGCGATGATCAACGGCCGCATCTGACGGCCGCGCCCCGGCCGGACCATCCTGCCGGATCACACGACAGCAGCGCCCGCCCACCACTCCCCCATGGAGCATGTGGGCGGGCGCTGCTGCGTCTGCGGGTGGGCTGGACCTGAGCCCGCCATGGATCCGGTCCGCCCTGCCCTCCGCGGCCGGGCCGCGGCCGTCAGGACAGCAGCGTCTCGCCGATGAACCCGTCGGCCGCGCACCCCGGCGGGATCGCGAACACGGCCGACCCGATCGGCGTGGTCCACGTGTTCAGCAGGTCCCCCTCGGCCAGGCGCTGCTGAATAGGCAGGAACTGCTCGAGCACATCCGCCTGGTAGGACGCGAACAGCAGCCCCGTGTTCGATCCGGACTCCGCCCCCGGCAGGGGCGCATCGTCGTAGTTGTAGGGGCGGCGCAGGATCCGCTCCCGCGCGTTGCGTGACGTGGCACGGCGCATGTGGGAGAAGTCGTCGATGACGGGCATCCCGGTCGCTGTCTTCGCGTGGTAGTCCGGGGCGTCATGCTCCTTTGTGCCCGTCAGGGGTGCGCCGGTGTCGAGGCGGCGCCCGATGGAGAATTCGCGACTGGGTCGGTCCACCTCATCCCACGTCTCCATGTTCATGGCAATGCGGCGCAGCACGAGCGACGTGCCGCCGTTCATCCACGAGCCGTCCTTCACCCAGATCAGGTCGTCGAACGCATCCTCATCGGGATGCGGGTTCACCGTGCCGTCCACCTGCCCGAACAGGTTGCGCTGCGTGCGGCCGTCGTCGTGCGCGCCGCGGGCGCTGCGGAAACCGCGCTGGACCCAGGCGAGGTCGGCGAACGGCCGCACGGACTTCAGCATGGCCCGCTGCGCATGCGACAGCGCGACGGGGTCGTCGGAGGCGACGAGGATCAGCAGGTCCCCGCCGGAGAACTCGTCCTGCAGCTGGTCGATCTCGAACGCGGGCAGCGGCTTCAACCAGGCGGGGGCGGCGCCGCCGGCGCGCTCCACGAACCCCGGACCGAAGCCGATCGTGATGGTGAGGGCCGACGGGTCCGCCGCCAGCTCGGGCTCCACATCCGTCAGCGGGGCCCGGCCGTCGGTGAGGCGGGATGCGTCGTCGGTGACGATGCGCATCATCCGGGCGAGCGCGTCCCGGTCCGTGTCCTTCTTCAGGGTGAACGCGATGAACGCGGCGTGGGCGGCGGGGGCTTCCGTGATGCCGGCCTGGTGGGTGCCGTAGAAGGCGGTCCTCTCCTCCCCGAACGGGGCGGGGCTCTCCTGCTGGGCGGACTCGGCTCCGCGGTTCCTGGTGAGGAGACCGGAGGCGGTGGATGCGCCGAGCGCGCCGCCGACTGTCAGGCCCGCTGCAGTGAGTGCGCCGCCGGTCAGCAGTCGCCGTCGCGAGGTCCCCGACTGCGCGGGGGCCGGCTCAGCCGAGTTCGGCTCAGCGGGGCTGGCCTGGTCAGTGGCCGCCATCGGATGCACCCCCGTGGCCGGGCGCGTAGTCCTCCTGTGCTCCGGCGAAGTCGCGGATCTGTGCGGTCAGTTCGAGGGTGCTCCCATCGGCGAGCTCCAGGTCGATCGCGACCTCGTCACCGGGCTTCAGCGGGCCGGTCAGGTCCATCAGCATGATGTGGTCGCCGCCGGGCTCCAGAGTGAGGGAGGCGCCCGGTTCGATGGTGAACCCGCCTTCCTTCTCCTTCATCGTCATCCCGCCCTTGGCGTTGCCTTCGGTGCCGTGCAGCTGCACCATGTGCGCCGCCTCGGAGGAGCCGCCCGTGATGGTGATGGCCTTCGGCCCGTTGTTGGTGATCTCGGCGAACACGCCGGTCATGCCGTCGTCGGCGGCCTTGCCCCAGGCGTCGTGCACGGTGAGATCCGCGCTGGTGGCCGTGGCGCCCTTGTCGGTACCGCCCTGGTCGGAGCCGCCGCCGTCGGAGACGACCGCGGGGGTGCTGGAGGTGTCCGGGCCGGCGCTTCCGGAGGCTCCGTCGGCACCGCTGGAGCAGGCGACGAGGGCGGCGAGGGCAGCGGTGGCGACGCCGGCGGCAGCGGCGCGGCGGGACAGGGCAAGACGACGAGAGCGCATGCGCATCAGAGCGGGGTCCTTCGCAGATCGGGACGGCCGCGCGGCAGTACGGGGCCGGGCGCTCGCCACCCTATCCGTCCCGAATCCCGGCCGGGAGGACCAAGGTCCCCACCCTGGAGACAGCGGAGCGGCCGACGGATCCGTGCGTTCACACGGTCCCGTCGGCCGCTGTCGATGCCGAGGTGGCTGCCCTCCGGGCGCCGCCGGGTGGGCAGTCGGGGCTTCCTCAGTCCGTTCGATAGTCGACGACCAGTGGTGCGTGGTCGCTCCACCGCGTGTCGTACGAGGGGGCGCGGTCCACGCGGCAGTCCACCGCGCGGCCCGCGAGGTCCCGGGAGGCGATCTGGTAGTCGATGCGCCAGCCGGCGTCGTTGTCGAACGCCTTTCCCCGGTTGGACCACCAGGTGTACGGCCCGGGGACATCGCCCGCGTGCGTGCGGCCGATGTCCACCCAGTCGAGCTGGTCGAACATCCTGTCGTAGTAGGCCCTCTCCGTGGGGAGGAAGCCCGCCTTCTTCAGGTTGCCCTTCCAGTTCTTGATGTCGCGCTCGGTGTGCGCCACGTTCAGGTCGCCGGTGAGCAGGACGTGGTTGCCCGCCTCCCGCAGCAGCCCGATGCGCTCCACCATGGCGTCCATGAAGCCGTACTTGTCGCTCATCTTCTGTTCGTCCTCGGCGTTGCCGGTGTGGACGTACGCGGAGATGATGGTCAGAACCGCATCGTCGTTGAACGGGGAGGTGATGTCCGCCTCCACCCACCGGCCGGCCGTGGCGTAGTACTCCACGCCGATGCCGAGGCGAGTGTCCAGGAACGGGTGGCGGGAGCAGATCGCCACACCGGCGCGGCCCTTGGCGGCCGCTTCCGCGTGGACGACGTTCCAGCCCTCACCGATCAGCGGGGCGACGAGCTCGTCAGGAGCCCGCACCTCCTGCAGGGTGATCACGTCCGGTGCGGCCTGCTCGATCCAGTCGTGCATGCCTTTGCGCACCGCGGCGCGGATCCCGTTGACGTTGACGGTTGCGACGGTGAAGGTCACTTGTCAGCGGCCTTCTTCTTCTCCCATGCGCGCTCAGCGGACTCCACCACGTTCGCCATGAGCAGGGCGCGGGTCATCGGGCCCACACCGCCCGGGTTCGGGGAGTACCAGGAGGCCTTCTCCTCGCAGCCCGGGGCGAAGTCGCCCTGGATCTTGGACTTGCCGGTCTCCGGGTCCTTCGTGCGGGACACGCCCACATCCAGGAGGACAGCGCCCTCCTTGATGTGCTCCGGCTTGATCAGGTGCGGTGCGCCGGCGGCGCCCACGACCACGTCGGCCTGCTTGATGAGCTCCGGCAGGTTCTTCGTGCCGGTGTGGCAGAGGGTCACGGTGGCGTTGAACTCGCGGCGGGTCAGCAGGGAGCCGATCGGGCGGCCCACGGTGACGCCGCGGCCGACCACGACCACGTGCTTGCCGTTGAAGTCGATGCCGTGGCGCTGAGCGAGCTCGATCGCTGCGCGCGGGGTGCAGGGCAGCGGGGTATTGATCGGATTGTTGACGTTCAGCACGAGGCGGCCCAGGTTGATGGGGTGCAGGCCGTCGGCGTCCTTCTGCGGGTCGATGTACTCGAGCACGGCGTCGGTGTCGATGTGCTTCGGCAGCGGCAGCTGGACGATGTAGCCGGTGCAGGACTCGTCGCTGTTGAGCTCGTCGAGGACCTTGAAGAGGTCCTCCTGCGAGATGTCCTCCGGGAGGTCCTTACGGATCGAGTTGATCCCGATCTCCTCGGAGTCGCGGTGCTTGCCCGCCACGTAGATCTCGGAGGCGGGGTCCGCGCCCACCAGGACGGTGGCGAGGCCGGGCTTCACGGCGCCCTCGGAGATGATCTTCTCCACGCGCTCCTTGAGCTCCTGCTTCATGGTCTTGGCCGTGGTGCGGCCGTCGAGGACCTGTGCGGTCATGTGCGTCTTCTCCTTCTGTCGGAAGAGCTGGGGTATCAATACTGCTCGAGGCCGGCGTACAGCGGCTTGGAGTCGGCGAGGGCGCGGGTGCGCGCACGCAGCTTCTCCAGGTCCGCGTCGCCCTTGAGGGCCTCGGCGATGACATCGGCGACCTCGGTGAACTCCTCGGCGCCGAAGCCGCGGGTGGCGAGGGCGGGGGTGCCCACGCGCAGACCCGAGGTGACCCGCGGCGGGCGCGGATCGTTGGGCACGGAGTTGCGGTTCACGGTGATGCCGACCTCGTGGAGGATGTCCTCCGCCTGCTGGCCGTCGATCTTCGAGTTGACGAGGTCGACCAGCACGAGGTGGACGTCAGTGCCGCCGGAGAGGAGCTTGATGCCGGCATCCGCGGCGTCCTTCTCCATGAGGCGATCAGCGATGATCTGGGCGCCCTCGAGGGTGCGCTGCTGGCGCTCCTTGAACTCCGCGGACTGGGCGACCTTGAACGCCACGGCCTTGGCGGCGATGACGTGCATGAGCGGGCCGCCCTGCTGGCCCGGGAACACGGCTGAGTCGACCTTGCGGGCGAGTTCCGCCTTCGACATGATCAGTCCGGAGCGGGGGCCCGCCAGGGTCTTGTGGACCGTGGAGGACACGACGTCGGCGTAGTCGATGGGGCTGGGGTGCAGGCCCGCGGCCACGAGACCGGCGAAGTGAGCCATGTCGACCCAGAGCTTCGCGCCGACCTCGTCGGCGATGGAGCGGAAGGCATCGAACTCGAGCTGGCGCGGGTAGGCCGACCAGCCGGCCACGATGACCTGCGGGCGGGTCTCCAGCGCGAGCTTGCGGACCTTGTCCATGTCGATGCGGCCGGTGTCCGGCTCCGTCTCGTAGGCGACGACGTTGTAGAGCTTGCCGGAGAAGTTGATCTTCATGCCGTGGGTCAGGTGACCGCCATGGGCGAGCGACAGACCCATCATGGTGTCGCCGGCTTCGGCGAGTGCGTGCATCACGGCAGCGTTCGCGGAGGCGCCGGAGTGCGACTGCACGTTGGCGTGCTCAGCACCGAACAGCTGCTTGACGCGCTCAATGGCGAGGTTCTCTGCGACGTCCACGTACTCGCAGCCGCCGTAGTAGCGCTTGCCGGGGTAGCCCTCGGCGTACTTGTTGGTGAGGACGGAGCCCTGCGCCTGCAGGACTGCGCGCGGAACGAAGTTCTCACTGGCGATCATTTCGAGCATGTCGCGCTGGCGACCGAGCTCCTGATCGAGGACCTTCGCGATGTCGGGATCGAGCTCAGAGATCGAGCTGTTCATCAGGTTCATTTCTTCTCCTTCACGGACGGACACATCCTCGGCCGAGCAGCGGTGAGGAAGGAGTACGGGAGCGGGGGCCACTGCACGCCCGCCCAGGGTTCTTCTTACCAGGTCAGTCTGACGCTTTCGCCCAGATCCCTAGAGATCCAGGCCGAGTCTCACGGGTTCGGGCTCCAGCGCGATCCCGAAGTGATCCTGCACACGCCGCTGGACTTCGCGGGCGAGCAGACGGATGTCCTCGCTGGACGCCCCGCCGCGGTTGGTGAGCGCCAGCGAATGCTTCGTGGAGACCGATGCGCGCACCTCGCCATCGGCCTGGAGGGTGAAGCCGCGGTCGATGCCGGCGTGACTGATCAGCCACGCGGCACTGCTCTTGATGCGGCCGTCTCCGGCGGGGAACTGCGGGGCGCCGTCGGGCAGCGCGGCCGCCTGTTCAGCGGTGAGGATCGGGTTGGTGAAGAAGCTGCCGGCGCTCCAGGTGTCGTGGTCGGCTTCGTCCAGGACCATGCCCTTGCTGCCGCGGATCTCGAGAACTGCGTCACGCACCTGGGCCGACGGGGCCCGCTCCCCCACCTCGACGCCGAGTCGGCTGGCGAGCTCCGGGTAGCGGATCGGTGCGGACAGGTCGCTCTTCTCCTGGTGGAAGGTGACGCTCAGCACCACCCAGCGGTTGGTGGCCGACGGCGTCCCGCCCGTGTACGGGGTCGCCTTCAGCACGGACATGCGATAGCCGAAGACGAGCTCGGGGGGCGTCAGCACCCGTCGAGCGCAGTCGTGGCGGTCCCACACCTCGACCTCGGCGATGGTGGCGGAGACGTCCTGGCCGTAGGCGCCGACGTTCTGGATGGGGGTGGCACCGACGGAGCCGGGGATGCCGGAGAGCGCTTCCATGCCGGAGGCGCCGTGCTCGATGGCGTGGCGGACCGCGTCGTCCCACACGGTGCCGGCGGCGTGAGTGATGGCGAGGCCGTCGATGTCACCGCGGTCCTCGGTGGTGATGATGATGGGCCGCACCTGGGCCGGCTCGGCCGGCGGCAGGGTGCGCACGACGGTTCCGCGGAAGGGGGCGTCGGAGGCGACGAGGTTGGAGCCGCCGCCGAGGACGAGCAGGGGCTGCCCGGCCTCATCGGCGGTGCGGACCGCGTCGATGATCTCCTCGGGAGTGCGGGCGTCGATGACCTCGTCGATCTCGCCCCCGATGCGCAGGGTGGTGAGGTCGCTCAGCCTCATGCAGCGTCCCCCATCGAGGCGCCGGACGAGTCGGCGGGGTTCGTCTCGCCGATGCGGACGACGGCGCGGGACTTGCCGAGCACGCGGGCGCCGCCGCTGGTGACGGTGAGGTCGATGCGGGCTTCCTGCTTCGCCTCGTCCACGGCGCCGATCACGGCGACGACCTCGACGTCGACGGAGCCGAGAGCGGGCACGGGCACGGGCTTGGTGAAGCGTGCTTCGGCGCGGAGGATGCGGCCCGGGTCGCCTGCCCAGTCGGAGACGGGGGCGAGGACGGAGCCCATGGTGAGCATCCCGTGGGCGATCACGGATTCGAGGCCGACGCTGCGCGCGAACTCGTCGTTGTAGTGGATCGGGTTGAAGTCACCGGAGGCGGCGGCGTAGCGCACGAGGCTGTCACGAGTGAGTGTGATGGTGGCGCTGGCGACCTGGGTGCCCTTGTGGTTCGCGGTGATGCCGGCGGGGGTGGGGACGGTGGCGGTCATGTCAGTTCTCCTCTCCGCGCACCACGAGGGAGGAGCGGACGCTGGCGGCGTGGGCTCCGTCGGCGTCGGTGAAGTCGACACGGGTACTGATCATGGCGTGGGGGCCGACGGACTTCACGGACTCCACGGTGAGCTGGGGTGTGAGGACGTCGCCGGCGACGATGGGGCGGGCGAGGTCGAAGGACTCATCGGAGTGGACGACGCGGGAGAAGTCGACGCCGGCGTCGGGGTCGTTGATGTAGGCGGCCTCGGCCTGCTGGGCGAGGGACACGAGGAACGTGGGGGTGGCCACGATGTCGCGGTAGCCGGCGGCGCGGGCGGCGTCGGTGCTGTGGTGCAGTTCGTTGGCGGCGCCGGTGGCGGTGGCGAAGGCGCGGATCGCGTCAGCGGTGACGGCGGCGGCGTCGCCGGGCGGGTACTGCCTGCCCGCGTAGTCGGGGTTGGGCTGAGTCACGTGAGCCTCCTTGTGCGTACGGTGCCGCCGAGGATTCTAGTCCGCTGGCCTGGGCGGCGAGTTCCGGCCGAGCGGGCGGAGGCGGTGCGTCGGCTGCGGGGCCGACGGGTGCCGCGCGTGGTTCGGGCAGAGAAAAAGCCACCCGTAGCGCCGGGTGGCTTTTTTCTATGGTCTCGCAGACCGAAGATCAGCGGGTCTCGCGGTGAGCCGTGCTGCGGCCGCAGGTCGAGCAGAACTTCTGGAGCTCGAGGCGGTCCGGGGTGTTGCGACGGTTCTTCTTGGTGATGTAGTTGCGGTTCTTGCATTCTACGCACGCCAAGGTGATCTTCGGACGCACGTCAGAGCTCTTGCTCGCCACGATTGCCTCTTTTCGTCATGCGCACTCGCATACGCTGTTTCGATGTGCCTCCGAGCCGGAGACAAGTCAACACTCCAGCATCGGACTGGAAGTGGTACCGAGGGCGGGGCTCGAACCCGCGACCTCACGATTATGAGTCGTGCGCTCTGACCAGCTGAGCTACCCCGGCTTGATCGGGAAAGCGGCCCGGCAACCACGTGGGATGCCGGGCCGAATCCTTCTCAGAGCCCCGAACGGGAATCGAACCCGTGACCTTCTCCTTACCATGGAGACGCTCTACCTTCTGAGCTATCAGGGCAACCTGCGAAACTTTATCAAGCTTGCTCGTGAGAGACAAACCGAAGAAGTCTCCGGTGCACGAGATCACATCTGCGGGATGTGGACTCTCCTGCGTGGCGGGTGAGGGATTCGAACCCCCGAAGGCGATGCCAGCTGATTTACAGTCAGCCCCGTTTGGCCACTCCGGAAACCCGCCGGAGGTCCGATCCGGCGATCACTCACCCGATCTGACTCGAACAATACTAGCGACAGTTCACCGGGGGTTTCCAATCCCGCCAGGCGGAATGTGACCTGATCCGCTCACGGCGTGCGCCTGCGCTGGTAGCCGCTGACTGGGGCGGTCAGCAGCAGTTCGTGGGCCGACCGCCCCAGTCCAGCGGCGACTGTGCTCAAGCAGCGGAGGGCAGCGCTGTGCGGTTGGTGCCGCCGGCGGAGATCATCGCGCCGAAGAGTGCGCGGGAGGCCTCTACCTGCCCGGACATCTGCTCTTCGAGTGCACGTTGGGCACGGCTGATGAGCTCCAAGACGTTCTCGATCCGTCTGCTGAGCTCCTTCCAGATCACGCGGGCCTCGTCGCAGTCATCGCCCCACCAGGGCAGAGCGAGGATGAGCGGGTTGCAGGTGTTGTGGGACCCGCTGATCTTCTGGATGCAGTCCGCGACGATCTCCAGCGCCTTCTTCACAGAGGCGGGATCGAGGCCGATGTAGTCGTTCATGGTGTTCTCCTTCGATTGGTGGCGGGTCTCCGGCTCAGGCGGCGGATGCGGTGAGCTGCTGGTCGGCCTCGGTGACGAGGTGCTGGCCGAGCGTGCGCAGCTCTTCGACGAGCGTGAGCTCCTCGGAGAGCGGGACGCAGTACGTGGTGATGAAGTGTTCGCGGTCCTCACCGATCCACTCGATCGCCTCCATCGCGTCGATAGCGGATTCCAGGGCCTGACCGATGCTCTGTGCGGCATCGGTGAGGCTCTGGCCGCTGTTCTTGACGGCGGCGGGGCTCATTCCTTTGAAGGTGGATTCAGTCATGGCTGTGTCCTTTCGCGCCGGGTTCACTCCCGGCTGTGTCGTGTGGGCTGCTTCCGGGCCGTGTCGGTGCCGGTCTGCCCGTTCCGGATTGTGTGGGTGATGGTGCGCCTGCTCCAGGCGTGGGGGCGGGGGCTGCAGACCCCCGCTGCTCTGGTGGTTCTCGGCAGGGTGAGAGTCGACGCTTCACTGCGGGCTCACCCCTACGGATCCGGGTCCACTGGGTGCGCCGACGCGGCGGATGCGGCCGGTGCTCGGAGCGGGGACGAACCCGTCGGGTCCGGCGGAGGCGGCTTCCTGTTCGGCGGCGTGGTGGTCGAGCGATTCGCCGATGCCGAGGACGTTGGAGGACAGCAGGCGCAGCTGCGTGTCGATGTGCCTGTCCCAGCGCTCAATGACGGTGTCGCGGTCGGGACCGCGCCAGTCGAGGTCGATGAGCAGGTGGCGGAGCGCGTCGGTATAGCCGTCGAGCTTCTGCCCGTAGTCGGTGATCTGCTGCGCGGCTCGCCGCGCCTCAGTGGGGTTCATGCCGAGGAATGTCATGGGGTCTCCTCCCGAACGATGGTGGCGGTTGCGGCCAGGACGGGCACGGGCCCGCGCGGGCTGAAGTGGTAGCCGCGGCCCGGTCCGGGGGCATCCGGGTAGCGCAGTCGGTGGCTGCCGAACAGGGTGGAGCCGGATGGGTCGGCGGTCTCGAGCAGAAGTCCGGTTCCGTCGGCGGTGAAGACGCGGGTGAGCTGCCTGCTCGGGGCCGCTGCTGTGGTGTCGAGGTCGCCGACGAGGTGGAAGCCGTATCCGGTCGCGGTGCGCAGAACGTCAGCGATGTGGTGGTGCTCGTCCTCATGGGCGAGGTCGCGCAGCCCGGTGACGGCGATGAGGCCGCGCACGTCCGGTTCGGCTGCCCCATCGGCGCAGGGCTCCTCCCCCGGGGCCGCGGCGAGGTGGTCGGCGAGGTCGCCGGTGAGGGCGAGGAGGTCGGCCAGACCGATGGCGACCTCGTCTGCGAGGTCGCGCAGCTGTGGGTGCAGCGGTGCGCGTTCGGCGTGGGCGAGGACGATCGGCGCCGACGGGTGCATCCGGCGGAACTCCGAGCAGTGGGCGATCAGGGCGGTGGTGCGGCCGCTCCCCTGGGCACCGGCGATGAGCATGGTGGCGGAGGGCACCGCCACCAGCGGCTCCACGCTGTCGGCGCGCAGGCCCACTCGTAGCTGCTTCTCCGTGAGCGGCAGGTCGTCGAGGCCGACGGATTCCGGCAGCGTCGGGATGCCGGAGGGCCTCTGCCCGGATGCCCCGGTGGCGGGTTCAGTGGTGGTGGTGCCCAGGTCCGGCGCGGGCGGCTGAGCGATCTGCGCTTCGGTGCCGTTGATGAGGGCCCGCCCTGCCGGTGAGTCCGCGGTGAGGACACCGGGGCGCTCACCGGCGATGCGGTAGTCGTCGTCCGTCGACAGGCGCAGCACGATGCGGTGCTGGGCGGATCGGGCGATGGCGGCGGGCAGGGCCTGCGGGTGCTCTGCGGTGACGGCGAGGGTCAGGCGGAGGCGCCGCGCGTCCCGCAGGAGCGCCAGCAGTGTGTCCTGCCAGTGCGTGTGTCCAGCGGAGGCGAGGGCGTCACGCAGGCCTCCCGCGTCGATGAGGATGAGTGTGTCGGTCGGAACCTGCGGGGCCGCAGTGAGGTCGGCGAACCGGGCCATGAGGCGGTTCATGCGGGGCAGGTCCGCGAGCGCAATGACGTCAGCGGTCTCCGGGAGGTCGTGCAGGGCGGCGAGGCCGCCGCTGGGGCCGTCGATGCCCCAGATGGTCAGGGGCCGGCTGGTTCGGCGGGCCGCCTCCGCGGTGGTGTGCGCGAGGGTGAGCAGCGCGCTGGTGCGGCCGCTTCCGGGCGCCCCCACGATGGTGATGGCGGTGTCCTGACCGGGCGTCACGCTCATGACGGTCTGCAGCTGTCGATGCGGGAAGTCCAGCAGCGCGAATGCACCGGCGGCGGTACCCCTGCGTTCACTGAGGCGGTCGAGGCTGATGCTCTCGGGCAGGTCATCGAGCCAGGGGCGGCGCGGTGCAGGGCAGCCGGTGGCGTCGGCGAGTCGCTGCAGCCCGGTGACGATGCGCTGAGAATCCGTCGGCTGGCCCTCCGCTCCCCCGTTGCTCGAGCTGGGCGTGAGCTGTCCGGTGCTGCCGGCGGAGACGGTGGCAGCCTCCCTGGCTGCGCCGCTGGGCTCGGCGACGGGGCGGATGGTGATCCTGCTGCGCTGCTGCTCCGTGGTGCGGCCGCCGACGAACGCGCCCTGCAGGTGGGTGAGCTGTCCGGGGCCGCGGGAGATGACAGCGCGGCCGGGCCGGTCCGCGGGGAAGTCGACGGCGTCGCGGACACCGACGATGTCCGCGGAGTCCGTTGCGTCGGTCTGCCGAAGCGCGATCCGCAGCGGGGTGTTCGTGCGCAGGCTTCCGGTGATGATGCCGGAGGGGCGCTGCGTGGCGAGGATCAGGTGGAGGCCGAGGGAGCGGCCCCGCGCGGCGATGTCGACCACGCCGTCGATGAAGTGCGGAACATCGGCCGCGAGCGCAGCGAACTCGTCGATGACGATCACGAGGCTCGGCGGGCACTCCGGGTCCTGCCTGTCCTCCAGGGTGCGCAGGTCCTTCGCTCCCTTCTGGTGGAGGATCTCTTCGCGGCGGCGCACCTCAGCGCGCAGGGATGCGAGGGCGCGGTCCACGAGGTGGTCGGTGAGATCGGTGACGAGGCCGACGCAGTGCGGCAGGTGGACGCAGTCAGCGAACGCACTGCCGCCCTTGTAGTCGACGAACAGGAACGTGATGCGCTCGGGTGAGGCGTGCGCCGCCATGGACAGCACCCAGCTCTGCAGGAATTCGGACTTTCCGCTGCCGGTGGTGCCGCCGACGAGTGCGTGGGGGCCGTCGGCCCGCAGGTCCACGGTGCAGGGCGCGGTCCCGGTGTGTCCGAGGACGGCTGTGAGAGTGCCGCTGCGGCGGCTCCAGTTCTCGGCGGCACGGCGGAGGAAGGTGCGCAGGCTGCCGCCGTCGACCTCCAGCAGCGACCAGGAGTGGGGCATGGTGGTGGAGTCGGGGGTGCTGGCGCTGGCGTCGGCGAGCGGCGCGAGGTGGCGGGCGAGGCGGCGCTGCGCCGAGTCGCTGAGGGTGTCCAGGACGTGGGCGCGGCTGCGGGTGATGCTCCAGGTGGAGCCGGGCTCACCGGCTTCCTCGTGGTCGACCCGGGCGCTGTCGGCGGCGATGTGGGCGCGGGTGCGGCAGGCCGCCGGGACCTCTCCGCTGCTGCGCGCGATCCAGATGACGTGGATTCCAGCGGCGGGACCGCCATCGAGCAGTGCGCTCAGGTCGGTGCGACTGACCAGCGCGGGTTCGACCAGGGCGACGACGATCCGCGGGAACGGGACCGTGGCGTCAGCGCCGGCCTCGGCATCGGGTGCCTGCAGGCGGGTGTGCAGTTCGGTCAGCAGCACGGCGATGAGGTCACGGGCGGCGGCGCTGCCGCGTGCGATGTGGGTGGTGTGCAGGGGGCTGAACGGGCTGCTCGTGTGGGGCAGGTGGTGCAGCCAGTCGGGAATGTCGTCATCGACTGCGGCGATGGCGGTGAGCGTGAGGTCGGCTGGTGAATGGAGGGCAGCGAGCTGCAGCAGGGCGGACGCGAGGACCGGCGCGGTGTGCGTCCCCTCCCCGATCAGTGCAGCGGGTGTCCGGCCGGTGAGCGGGATGGTGATGGGGGCGTCCGTGATGTCGGCGAGGCCGTCGGCGGCGCGGGCGAGCTGCCGGCGCAGCTCGGGTTCGTCAGCGCCGCCGGATGCAACGGTTGTGGCGGAGGTGCGGCTGCCCGTGCCGATGCGGACGGTGCCGAACGTCGCATCGACGCGGCGGCGGCCGAACACAGCGGGGCCGAGCCGGCCGACCTCGTCGCCGAGGTCGCGGATGTGAGGGTGGTGCGCGGCGAGGAGCTCTCGTTCGCGGGCGTGGTCCAGGTCGAGCGTGGCGCGCAGTGCGTCGATGTCGCTGTCGAAGTCATGCCAGGCATCGCCGCGCTGCAGGCGGTGGTTGCGGCGGGAGTTGACGTACCCGGCGGTGGCGAACGCCGGCATGAACAGGATGAACATGAGGCTGAACGGGCTGCGGGTCAGGGCGAACAGGCCGGCGCCGAGGAACAGCGGCATGATCAGCATCATGATCGGGAAGGTCTGCCGAGTGGGGCGGCCGGGCGGTTTCGGCAGGGTGTGCCTCTCCCCGGTGACGGGTTCGAGCAGGGCGGGTGCTGGGTCCACGGGGATGGCGGCGGCGTCGGTGGCGTCCCCGCTCGTGCTGGGGGTGCGGCGCAGCCGCAGCGTGGTCTGCCCGATATGGATGATGTCCCCGTGCAGGATCGGGGCGTCGGTGATGGCGCGACCGTTGATGCGCACCGGGGAGCTTTCGGTGGCGGCGCGGATGCGGTCGCCGTCGGCGCTGATGCTGAGGTGGGCGTGGACCTCGTCCAGCGTCGTGTCACCGAGGCTCAGAATCCCCGTGCGGCTGCTGGTGCCGATGGTGTGCTCGCCGGTGGTCAGCGGCAGGTGGAGCCCTTCGGCGGGGCCGGTGAGAGCGGACAGGTAGGCGGCCGGTGCCGCGTGAGGTCCGGAGCGCTCGAGCGTCGGACGGCTGCTCGAGGCGGGGTCGGCGCCGGCGGCACGGAGGCGAACGGTCGTGCCGGAGAAGATGCCGGAGTGCAGCAGCCGCAGCTGCGGGTTGATGCGCTGCCCGCCAACGCTGATGGTGAGCGGACCCGACCCGTCCGCGGCATCCGCGTTCGGACGGGGCCCTTCGGCCGGGATCGCGGCGGCGGTCGATCCGGCGTTCTCGGCCCAGGTGTCGAGCGCGTCCGCGAGGTCGCCGACGGTGGCGGTGCCGTCTGCGGTGACAGCGAGTGCGGTGGTGTCCGCGTCGGTTTCGAGTGTGAGTCGCAGCCGCATGTCTCCCCCTCAGGACACTGCGTTCTCACTCCTTACGGAGCGCCGGCTGTCGGCCGGTGCACTCGATTATTCGGCGGCGCGCCTCGCTTCGTCCGCCTCCTGCACGGCTTTGTGGAGAAGGGGAAGGTCAGACTGATCCACAACGCGGGACATGACGGCGTACTCCACGAGCCGGGCGCGCCTGTTGGAGGCGAGACGGCCGGGGCCGCCGCGCAGACCGCGCACACCCATGCGGTCGAGCTTGTCGCACACGTTGTCGAGCTTGCGGTTGAACTTAGTGCGGGTCCAGCCGAGGCGATCGGCGGCGTCAGCGGACGACGGGATCGAGGAGATCGATTCGCCGTCGCGCATCAGCATCGGCTCGGCCAGCACCAGGATCAGCAGCTTCTGCGAATCGGTGAGGACGACCTGGCCGATGGTCTTGGGACCGTCGTCGTCGAGTTCGCGCGGGATGGTGGCGAACTCCGGGGATGTCGTATGGATGGAGAACTCGTAGGTGGTGGGGCCGGCGGTGAACACGACCTTCGTCTGATCGAATACGAGCGGCAGGCGGGCCCCGGGTGACAGCACGGCCTGCATGGTGCCGGAGTTGTCGGTGATGGAGGCGCTGAGCCGGTCACCGACGTTCAGCAGCCACCACAGTCCGTCGATGCTGCTGATGGCGAGGAACCGCCGGTGCAGGAACGGGTTGCGTTCGTCGATGATGAGATCGGCTTCGCGTCCGATCGTGAGGGAACCGTTGTCTGCGACGTCAGTCCACTCACCGCAGAACTCCACTGATACCTGTGCCATGGCACAACTTTATGGCATCCGCCACGAAACTACGCATTACGCCATAATCCGCTGGGAGAAGACCGACTCTTCCCGACCCTCCCACCATGCTGCTCGGCGGGCCGCATCATCGAGCTCGTCGGCGAGCATCCCCAGGTCAGAGGGCCGATCCGCGACGGACGGTGCCGTCGCCCGCTCCAGCGCCGTGACGAGCGCCGCATCGGACGTCCACGACGTGTCGGCGCCTTCGTCCAGGACGGCGAGGACCGTGCTGGCGAGGGCGTAGACATCGGAGCGGGGCTCTCCCCCGCTGACCTGTCCGACTTCGGGCGCCTGGTGCTCGAGGGCGGCCTCGGCGATCCAGTGGACACCGGGGGCGCGGTGCGCGCTCAGGTGGATCTGTCCGCTGGGCGTGGTGGTGAGCGCCTGCGGACAGAGCGCCAGGTGGAGGTGTCCGGCGGCGTGGAAGCGATGGAGCGCAGCGGCGATGTCAGCTGCGGCGCGCAGCAGGTGGGCCGGGTCCACGACCGATGGGCCCAGGACCTCGCCGTTGTCGTCGGTAACGAGGTAGAGGTGGCGGCCGCGCCGACTGTCCACGAGGCCGCCGGCGCGCACGGGGGTGATGCCGGGCAGATCGGAGAGTCGGGCGAGGGCGTCGATCCGCTGCTGGGCGCGGGCGGGGCTGACGCCGGCGACGAGGGCCGGGTCCGTCCAGGTGCGGACGGTGACGGGTCGGCGGTCCTCCACTGATCGGTAGGCGCTGGCGGTGGCGCCGCTGGCCGGGCACCTCTGGGGTGTGTGCGGTCGCGAGGTGAAGCCCTCGATGGGCAGGTGGCGACGGCGTCGGATCATCGGTGATCTCCTCCGTGTCGGGCCTCGGCGCTCCTCGTTGATGCGCGGGCGGTGGCTGCGACGATCCGGTTGGGACGCTGCGGCGGCCCGCCGGTGGTGCGGCCCGGCGCGTCTGGGTGCGCTGCCGTGCTGTCCGGTCCGGTGCGGCGAGCGGCACTTCGGGCGGTCAGCCTGCTGCGGGTTCCGCTCTCCGGGGGCGTCGGGGTCGTGCGTGCATCTGCACGCGTCGTCGCCCCTGAGGCCCGGGTGGTGGACGGCGGGTCGAGCTGGGCCTGGATGGCGCGGTCGGCGTCGGCACTGCGGCTGCCGCTGGGCAGGTTGCGGACGTGGGTGAAGGCTGTGACTCCGGTGATTCCGCTGTCCAGGAGGGTGCGGGCCGGCTGCGGGTCGCCGAGGTGGACGCTGATGGCGGCGATGTCGTCTCGGGTGATGCTGGCCGGCGGGCGTGCACCGGGCTCGGGCTGGTGCCCGTCGGCTTCGGTGAGGTCGATCTGGATGCCGCTGACGAGGATGGCGCGGATTGTGGTGGTGCCGCGCAGCAGGATGTGGAGGCGTTCGCCGTCGTCGTCGAAGGCGAGGAGGGGTTCGTCTCCGGCTGCGGCGGCGAGGTTGGTGAAGGCGTCCGGGGCGCTGAGTGCGCGGCGGAGGCCTGCTGCATCGCTGTGGCTGGTGCCGGGCGGCAGCAGGAGTCCTCGGCCGCCGGTGCGGATGAGCAGGGCGGCGCCGTGTGCGCACCAGGTTCCGTTGTGATCCGGCATTGTTCCCCCCCTCTGCCGGTTCGTCCCGGTCAGACGCTGCCGGCGTCGAACAGGGAGTAGCGGTTGATCTCTTCAGCGGCGTCGTCGGCGACTGCTTCGAGGGCGACGACGGTGGCGTTGTCGCGGCCGCCGGCTTCGACGGCTTTGGTGACGAGGGAGGGGGCGACGTCGCGGATGTCGTCGGCTTCGCGGAGGCAGTATTCGATGACGGCGTCGTCGAGTTCGCCGTTGATGCCGTCGGAGCAGATGACGAAGCGGTCACCGAGCATGGCCGGCAGGCGCCAGAAGTCCGGGCTGGAGTTGGGGCCGGGGCCGAGGGCGCGCGTCACCATGTTGCGGTAGGGGTGGACGCGGGCTTCCTCTTCGGTGATTTCGCCGCGGTCGACGAGTTCCTGCACGACGGAGTGGTCGATGCTGATCTGTTCGAATTCGTCGTTGGAGAGGCGGTAGATGCGGGAATCGCCGAGGTTCATGACGACCCAGGTGGCCTGGTCGTGGTCGAACGAGGTGCCGACGAGGGCCACGGTGGTGCCGGCGGAGCGCGCGGCGGTGGAGTCGTCGAGTCGGGTGATCCGCTCGTAGGCGACGATGAGGTTCTCGGCGAGGGTCTCGGGGGTGATGTCGTGCTGCCCGGCGAGGTCGCTGAACTGGTCGACGACGATGGCGCTGGCGATCTCTCCGGCGTTGTGGCCGCCCATGCCGTCGGCGACGAGGTAGATCGGGTGGGCGGCGAGGTAGGAGTCCTCGTTCATGCTGCGCACGCGCCCGACGTGTGTGGCCGCTGCTGACCGGACCCGGATGGGCTCGGTCAGCAGCGTGCCGTACTGGGAGTCATCCCTCACGCGTTCTTCTCCACGGTCACGTCCCGGTCACCGAGCTGGAGGGTCCAGCCGTCGGGCAGGATGGTCGGCTGGTTGGCGGGGACCGGGTAGACGGTGCCGTCGACGTCGGTGACGGAGGTTCCGTTGGTGGAGCCGAGGTCGGTGACGACGATGCCGTGCTGGTTGTTCTCGATCAGCGCGTGGGTCTTGGACATGGAGCGGGACTCGTCCTGCACGGCGATGACGCTTTCGCCACCGGATGCCTGCGGGTTGCGGCCCACGAGGGTGCGCGGGGCGAGGGTGTGCTCTTCGCCGTTGTCGAAGCGGAGGCGGATTCGGGCCATGAGCTCCGTGGCATCGTCGTCGGAGCTGGTGGCCTGCTGCGCGGCCGGTGCGGCGACGAGGCGGGTGGCGTCGTCGTCTTCGTCCTGCTGGGCGGTGTCGGCGTGGCCGACGACGACGTTGTCGCCTGCTGCTTCGGTGCTCTGGTCGAGGCGCTGGCCGACGGAGTCATCGCTGACGGCAGCGGCGTCCTCGGTGGTGTTCTCATCTTCGGGCGAAGCCGTGAGGGCGGAGTCGTCGCTGGAGACGGAGACGCCGACACCTGCTGCCGCGGAGTCCTGTTCTGCCTGTGCGCTGCTCTGCTCCTCCGCGCCGTCGGTGAGCTCCTCACTCTGGTGCTCAGCGTTGAGAGCGGGGGCTGCCTGCTCCTGGGCGGGCGCATCTGCCGGTGCTTCACCGAAGGTGCCGGAGGCGGTGGCGTCGGCGGGCTCTGCGGACAGCGCATCGGAGTCGTCGGAGACGCTCACGCCGTGACCGGCGGCGACTGCGGCGCTGTCGTCATGAGCGGCGTCAATGTGGCTCTCGCCTGTGGTGGAGGCTCCCTGGCCGTGGTCCTGTTCACCGAAGGCGGGGGCAGCGGACTGGTCGCCGGAGGCTGGGGCTTCGGACTGGTCACCGTAGGCCGGGGCAGCGGACTGGTCACCGTAGGCCGGAGCTGCGGAGCCCTGGCCGACGGCCGGCGCGGCTCCGACGGCGAAGGAGCCGCCGGCGGCAGGGGCGCTGAACTGCTGCGCCTGCTGATCCTGGGCACCCCACTGGGGTGCCTGCTGCGCGCTGGGCTCACCGTACTGCGGAGCCTGACCGGCGGAGGGCTGACCGAAGGACGCCTGCTGGTCGTAACCGCCCTGCTGGTCGTAACCGCCCTGCGGGACGGGGTTGTTGGCGCTCGCCTGACCGAAGGCCGGGGCGGACTGCTGGAATCCTTCTGCGCTGTTCTGCCCGAACTGGTTGGGGGCCTGGCCGAAGCCAGCGGAGTGCTGGTCGTAGCTGCCGGCGCCAGCGGCCTGGTTCGAGTTCGAGGCGCGCTTGTCGATGGTGAGCTTTCCGGTCGCCTGCTTGATGGTGCGGATGCCGACGGCTCCCATGCCGGGGCTGGTTCCCTTTGCCGCCCGCAGGCCGATGACGGCGAGCAGGAGGATGAGGAAGATGACGACCGCGGCGACCCAGAGGATGAAGTAGAGGGCGCCGGGCTTGGATGCGTTGGAGAGCATGTAGCCGATTTCGGCAATGGCGACGAGGATGATCGGCAGGGCGCTGATGAAGATGACGTCGATCAGCCAGGATCCGACCTTCTTGCCGCCGGATGCGGGGGTTTCGGAGGACAGGGGTCCGCTGTTGGCGCTCGCTGTCGGTCCGTATGGCGTGTTGGTCATTGCGATTCCTCTGTCGATTGAAGTCGTGGGCTGACAGTCTGGTGGCCTGCCGGTGCTCAGCGGCGCGGTGCGGACCGGCCGTGCTTGCTGATCATCCTAGTTCCTTGTGCCGTGGGAGGGCCCGTGAGACCGGCTGGTTCCCTGCCCCGCCTGACACTACCGAAATCGGGATTGACTTGCGCGGATAGTTCGCCCCGTGTGGATAACGATCCGGTATGGACTGCCCCTGGTCTCCCGGTGCGGCCTGCTTCGCCCAGCTCCTCGCTCGCGTTGTCAGGCTGGGAGGGCGGGTGGAATCAGGCGGAGCGACGCACGAGCTGGGTGGTGAATTCCAGGAGTGCTGAGCGCGCCTGAGATTCGGGCAGGTCGCTGATGATGTCGATGGCTTCGTCGCCGTACTCGTCGGCGAGCTCTTGTGTGCGATCGGTGGCGGGATCGGCAGCAAGGAGTTTGACGGCGTGCTGGAGCGCGTCGTCGCTTTCGAGGTCGGACTCGATGGCGTGGAGCACCGCAGTAGTGCCCGGGGCGTCGTCGCCGTCGGCGTGCCGTTGGCGCAGCAGCAGGGTCGGCATGGTGGGCACTCCTTCGCGCAGGTCGGTGCCGGGGGTCTTGCCGGAGGTCTCTGGGTTGCTGCGCAGGTCGATGACGTCATCGGCGAGCTGGAAGGCAACACCGACTGCCTCGCCGTATCGGCCCAGTGCGCCGACGGTGTCCGCGGCGGCGTTGCCGAGTTGAGCGCCGAGGATTCCGGCGGCGGCGATGAGGGAGCCGGTCTTGTTCTCGAGCACGGAGATGTAGTGCTGGAAGGCGTCGGCGTTCTCGGCGGGGCCGACGGTTTCATTCAGCTGGCCGAGGCAGAGCCGCTCAAAGGTGTTGGCATGGAGGAGGACCGCTTCGGGTCCGAGCTTGGCACTGAGGGCGCTCGCACGGGCGAAGAGGAAGTCGCCGGTGAGGATGGCGACGTTGTTGCCCCAGACCTGGTGAGCGGCGCGGGTGCCACGACGGGTGGTGGCTCCGTCCATCACGTCATCGTGGTAAAGGCTGGCGAGGTGGGTGAGTTCGACGAGGACTGCTGCGTCGAGGACCTTGTCATTGGTCCCTTCCCCGAGGTGTGCAGCCAGGAGCACCAGGAGGGGGCGGATGCGCTTGCCGCCAGCGACCATGAGGTGTTTGGCGGTCCACTGTGCCATTGCGTCGTGAGTGGCGACTGCGTCGTTGAGCCGCTTCTCCACCTCTGCGAGATCGGTGAGGAGGGAGTCGGCAAACGCATCGTCCAGGTCTGACGGCAATGCGAACGAGGACATCTGTGTTCCTTCACGGGTCGAGGGAGTCGAGCACCGCCGCGCGGCGCGTCCAAAGCTCAATCCTACCCGCTGGGGATGCGGTGCCCTGCTCCCAGGCCGTCACGTGTTGACGAGACGCTTGTTTGCGTTCGAGTGGCTCTCACCCGCTCTCAGGCCAAGCCAATGAACCTGTGCCGCGGAAGAACAATTAAATGCGTGTGGGCCCCAACCACAAGGCTGGAGCCCACACCACACAAGAAAAAAGTCCGGCAGCGACCTACTCTCCCACACCCTCCCGAGTGCAGTACCATCGGCGCAGTTGGGCTTAGCTACCGGGTTCGGAAAGGTAACCGGGCGTTTCCCCAACGCTATGACCACCGGAAC
>NZ_JAKRNG010000017.1:0-52032 GCF_022347125.1 Helcobacillus sp. ACRRO | reverse complement strand
GATGCGGTGCGTCTGCTGTCCGCCACCCGACCCCGTCGGCCCGTCCCGGCCGCTGACCCGTTCTCTGACCGCAGCGCCTCTGCGAAGAAAGGACCCTCGTGAACACTGAGACCAACCCGTCGATCCTCAGCTCCATCTCCGGCTTCGGCATCGGAGTCGGCGACTCCGCTGCCGCCCCGCAGGCCGCGCCCGAGGCCGGTGCGGAGCCGCAGGCCGATTCGCCGGTGCGGGAGGTTGTGATCGTGGGGTCCGGCCCGGCCGGCTACACCGCCGCCGTGTACGCGGCCCGCGCCGAGCTGAAGCCCCTGGTGATCGCCGGCTCCCTCGACGCGGGCGGCGCCCTCATGACCACCACGGACGTGGAGAACTTCCCCGGCTTCCCCGAGGGCATCATGGGCCCGGAGCTGATGACGAACATGCAGGAGCAGGCGGAGCGCTTCGGCGCGGAGCTCGTGTACGAGGATGCGGTGCGTCTGCAGCTGGACGGCGAGATCAAGGAGATCGAGACGGAGTCCGGCGAGGTCCATCGTGCACGCGCGGTCATCATCGCGACGGGATCCGCGTACCGCAAGCTCGGCCTCGCACGCGAGGACGAACTGACGGGCAAGGGCGTCTCCTGGTGCGCCACCTGCGACGGCTTCTTCTTCAAGGACAAGAAGCTCGTGGTGGTCGGCGGCGGCGACAGCGCGGTGGAGGAGGCAACGTTCCTCACCCGCTTCGGTGACGTCACCCTGATGCACCGCCGCGACGAGCTGCGCGCCTCCAAGGCAATGGTGCGCCGCGCCGAGAACGACCCGAAGCTCACCATCATGTGGAACACCGAAGTGACGGAGCTGCACGGCGAGAACGCGCTCACGGGCCTCACGATCCGCGACACGGTCACCGGGGAGACCTCCCAGGTGGAGGCCGATGGGTTCTTCCAGGCCATTGGGCACCTGCCGCGCACTGACCTGGTGAAGGACCAGCTGGAGCTCGATGAGGCCGGGTACATCGCCGTTCAGGGGCGGTCCACGCTGACGAACCTCGAGGGTGTGTTCGCGTGCGGCGACGTTGTGGACCACACGTACCGTCAGGCGATCACCGCGGCCGGCTCCGGCTGCTCGGCGGCTCTGGATGCTGAGCGCTACCTGCTGGCGAAGGACGACGTCTGAGCAGTTCGGACCGCTCCGGCGGTGTGCATGCAGCGGGCAGCGGCGGGGAGGGCCCAGTGGAGGCTTCCCCTGCCGCTGGCGTTCCTGCTGCGGCTGCTCCTGTTGCGCCGGCGGCCGGTGCCCACGTGTCGGCCGTGGTGTTCTGGGCGCGGTGGAGCATTCCCTCCCTGCCGGCAGTGCTGGCGGCGGAGGAGATCGGCCAAGTCATGGGGCCGCGTGTCACGACAGCGAACGTGGATGTGTCCGACGGTTTCCCAACTTCTGATGACCTGAAGCAGTTGCCAGTGTTCTCCAGAAGCCGTCCCGCGCAGCTTCTGGAAGCGGTCGAAGACGACACGGCAGCTCTGATTGGCGATACCGCAACTGAGCGTCGCCTCCCAACATGGCTCCTCATTCCCGAGGCCGGCCTACACGCGGCAGCGGCGCACTCAGCTCCGGGCGGAGAGGGGCATAATGATGGCAGTGACGGCCCTGGCGCACTTGCCGATTCGCCAATCACACTTCTCCGGGGAGCCCGGCCGAAGTACGAGGTCGTCGACGCTATCGAGCGACTGCTGCACCCGTAATCCGTTCATCCCGTCCGCCTGGGTCGCCAGCTGGGCGCCAGGCGTGCCGGACCGCAGCTACTGGCCCCGCGTCTTGTTGGGTCAAGCTCACTTGTCCCCAGCCATCCACTAGGTTATCCACAACCTTGTGGATACAAGTCTGTGCAGATCCCAGGCCGTGCGCTCCGGCCCTCGTCGCGTGCGTTCGCACGGTGAGCACTTCTCAAAGAGCCGAAAATCACCTCTGACCTGCGATTTTACCGCCTATGTGCCATACCGGTTCCACGTGGAACCCCGCTTAGCGATCACTGACGTTGTCACCAACACTGTGGATAACTCGACCGGACCACGTTCTTCCACAATTGATTGCACACTCGTGGATAACAGTCAGCCCCGGGCCGCGGCTCACCGCGATCGCTGGCGTTTCCAGAGGAGAGGCTGGGGGCCAGATGCCGACCCGTGCCCCTACAAAGAGGAATGCGCGTCCCTCACTCTCTCAGCGCAGAGTTCCACGTGGAACGCATGGACCGCGTGGCCAGCAGCAGTGCGAAAGAGCCGCAGGGCCCTCGAGCCCGACCCAATGGTCGCTGTCGCCACCAAGTCGCAGGCACAGGTGTGGCTTGAGGTGAACAGAGCTTGGCGGCACTGACGACGCCGCGCCCTCAGCCGGGTGCTCTTTCAGAACGTTTCCTGTGAAACCGATGGCTTTGGGTATTGCCGTTCATTGGTTGCACGTGAAACATGCCGTCCCGGCAGGGTTGGGGAGCCACCCTCTCGATTCCGATAGCGGCCTCCGCTCTGATCGATGAGACAGAGACGTCATCACAATCGGCACCTCGTCGTAGGGGCACTGGTCCAGCCTTGGCTTTCTACAAACACGTCAGTCGCGTTTCACGTGAAACGAGCACCCCATTCATCGCGCCGGCAACTGTCAGGTGCGCACATAAGCCTCTAACAGGACGAGGGACACCGGTCTGTTCCACGTGAAACATGTCGCCATCGCCGGCGAGGGCGCGCGGCACGTTCATTCCGGAGCTCCGACACTTGCTATCTCGTGCCGCAGGCTGTTTCACGTGGAACTGCCTGCACCGGAAGGAAGCACGCCGGAGAGCCTTCGCACCCTACGCCGCCGAATGTGGCACGTCGTCGAGGATTCACGTGAAACCTCGCACGACCGCAACTTGAGCCAGTGGAGAGTCGCCATGGCCGTAGCGCCCTCCCTGTCGTTCCGTCCCAGTGGTTTCACGTGGAACACACTGTCGCAGACACAGCACCGCAGCATCTCCGCACATTGAGAACTCATTGCCACCGAAGAGCACGACCCCCGATCGACCGAACACAGTGAATCGGGGCAGCGGCTCGGCCAAGGTCGAATTACCATTCCGATTGAATGCCTGCGCCTCTGTTGCCGAGAGCGGTGGTTTCACGTGGAACCGAGTGAGCACAACTACACGTCCACCGCCGTCTCGGCCGAGTTCGCAATGTGTCAATCAACGGGCATGCCCGCAGGGCACAGTCGTCCTATCCGCACAGCAAACGAAGAGGGTCAAGGGTGCATGCCGGTTGGCCGGCACGATGCTGCGTCCTGACTGAGGCCGAACAAGCGTGTTTCACGTGGAACCACTCCGCGGCATTGTCTGCATGCGAACTCCTCCCGCGTTGCGCATCCACACCGTTGCCGTTTCACGTACAACCACGATCAGATGCGGCAACTCAAGAGGGTGGCAGTCAGCTGAACTCCACAGTCGTCCAGCGTCAGGAGGGTGTACCCCATCACTCTGTCGTGTCTACGTGCGCGAAGGTTCTAGTGGAAAGGGTCTGTTTCACGTGAAACCTGAGGACGCTAGCTATCTTTCGCACAAGTGGGTGTCCAGACCCGACTGGAGCAAACCATGACGTCATGTCTATCGAAGTGTTTCACGTGGAACACCTCCAACAACGCGCTGATCAGCACTTATCGGACCGGTTCCACGTGAAACCCGACTCCTGGGACAAGTCACCACACCCTCGGACCGACAGCGAAGCGAATAGGCGCCCCTGGGCGTGGTCCATTACTCAGCAGTTCTACGTGAAACGACCTTTCTGCCGAGTTGGACTCAATGGTCCCGGCACCTGAACTGATTCCTCAAGCACGCCGCTCCTTCCAGACGGAGCGGTGCTACTTTTCGCGATGCCCGCTGAGGATGCGTGGGGACGGGGGCTGAGGTTCCACGTGAAACCTAGCGGCAGATCAGTGCCGCTGTCCTTGTCCACAAGGCGGCCCGAGAGAGGGCGACAAGTCCTGACCAGAGCCCGACCAGTGCCACTATCCGCGCAGGTCAGGGATCGTTTCACGGAGTTATCCACAGAAGAGTGCACACACGTGGATACAGCACTCGAGAGGTGAGATCAGCGCGGGTGAGCACCCTGACGGATCTCGCCCCAAGTCAGTGGACGGAAGAGACAGTCAGCACGGAGCAGCCCGCGGCAACCCAGCCACAGCCAGCACAGCACAGCACAGCACAGCACAGCACAACGCGCCACAGCACAACCGAACACTGCGCAGCACAGACAGCTCACCCGCGCTCGACCCGGACGGACGTGATGGGCAGAGAAAAGGGAGGGCACTCGTCGGCACCCTCCCTTACCAGATGGTAATCAGAACCAGACCGTGACGCTCAGCCCTCGCCGGGCAGGTCATCGGCGTCGATCCCGAGGAGAGACGCCAGGCGATCGAGGTCCTCCATCGAGGAGAACTCAAAGGTGATCTTGCCCTTGCGCTTGCCCACATCGATCCGGACCGGAGCTTCGAAGCGGTTGCTGATGCGGGAGGTCAGGTCCACCACGTGCGGGTTGTAGGTGGTGCGGCGGGGAGTGGATGCACGCCCCGTCGGGCCGCTGCCTGTGGAGATCAGGCGCTCAACAGCGCGGACTGACAGCCCCTCGGCCACCACACGGGCCGCCAGCTCCTCCTGGAGCTTTGGATCGTCCACGGCCAGGAGAGCGCGCGCATGGCCCGCAGAGAGGGCCCCGGAGGCCACACGGCGCTGCACAAGCGGCGCCAGCTTCAGCAGACGCAGCGTGTTGGTGATCTGGGGACGGGAGCGGCCGATGCGCTCCGCCAGTTCGTCCTGCGTGGAACCGAAGTCCTCCAGGAGCTGCGCGTACGCGGCGGCCTCTTCCAAGGGGTTCAGCTGGCTGCGGTGCAGGTTCTCCAGCAGAGCATCGCGCAGGAGGTCATCGTCGCTGGTTTCACGAATGATCGCCGGGATCGAGGTCAGCCCACCGCGCTGCGCGGCGCGCCAACGGCGCTCACCCATGACGAGCTCAAACGATTCGCCGCTCTCCGTGACCGGAATTGGTCGAACCACAACCGGCTGCAGGACGCCGACTTCGCGCAGGGAGTACGCCAGCTCATCGAGCGCTTCCTCATCGAAGACGGTGCGCGGGTTCCGCGGGTTCTCGCGGATCTCATTGATGGGAAGCTCCGCGAACTCGGCACCGGGAACAGCGACGAGATCGTCTGTGTCGATCGACAGCTCCGAGGCGCTGGAGGACTCGTCCTCAGCCCCGGACGCGGGCGCAGCCGCGTCGGGATCGAACCGGCGCTCGTCCTCACCGACCATCACCACATCGTCGTACCCGAAGCCCTCGGTCGCGGACTTCGACGACGCCGCCGGCGCAGGAGCCGCATTCTCGGTATCCGTGCGCTCTGCCGACTCGGCAGCCGGGGCGTCGGTCTGGTCAGCGTCCGGGGTCGCTGCCGTCACGGCCGCCGGAGACTGCTCCGGTGCAGGGGTCGGCGCTGCGGGAGCACGGGTCTCCCCAGCCGGGGAGAGGACCTTCTCCTCCACGCTGGTGCCGGAGGCGTCAGCGTCCTTCTGCTGAGCCGCGGTCGGTGCCGCAGCGGGCCTCGCCGCAGCAGGGGCGGCAGTCGGAGCGGCGGAGGGGGCTGACGTCGGCGCAGCAGCCGGCGCAGCAGCCGGCGCGGGCGCGGCCGCACCTGCAGTGGCGGAACGTTTGGAGGCGGCACGGCGGGACCGGGCAGCGCGCGCCATATCGTTGGCGAGATCGCGCCGACGGGCAGCCGCATCCTCGCGGGGAGCGCCGACGGGATCACCCGAAAAGAACATGTCCACCGGGCGGCTCGAGGCACGACCGGAGGAGGCAGCACCACTGCGGTCCGCCGAGGCGGAGCCGTCAGTGGAGGAATCGGCTGCGGAGCTCTGCGACTGGGATCCGCGGCCTCCGTCGGCCTGCCGACGGGTGCGCAGCGCGGGAGCCGCCTCCTCGGCGGGAGCGGGAGTCGCTGCGGACGCAGCGGTGGGGGCAGAAGCAGCAGTGGGAGCGGACGCGGCGGTGGGGGTCGAGGCCTTCTTCGCAGGCGCAGACTTCTTCGCGGTCGCGCCCGACTTCACCGAGGACGACTTCGCGGCGCTGGACTTCGCGGGGGTCGACTTCTTCTCCGAGGACGCCGTCGCCTTCGAGGACTCGCCGGAGGGGGCCTCCGTCGGCTTCTCAGCTGCCGCTGGCTTCGCCGGCTCCGCCTGCCGACCGCTGGGAGCTGCGCTGGGGATCAGCGCGCCGATCCCGCGACCGAGTCCGCGTTTCTTCGCCATAGTCTTCCTTCATCAGTCTGCTGGAAGCCATGATTCTTCCAGGCCCACGATTGAAGCGCGAACCGCCAGCAGGTCGTTCTGCCGCGCCGCGCGTCGGATAAGTCAGGAACGGGTGGAGATCTCATGCGCCGCCGCGCGGTACGCCAGGGCGCCGGTGCTCCCCGGATCGTAGGTGATCACCGTTTCGCCGTAGCTGGGCGCCTCGGAGATCCGCACCGACCGCGGAATCAGAGTCTGCAGGGTCTGCTCCGGGAAGTGCTCGCGCACATCCTCCGCCACCTGCGACGCCAGCCGGGTCCGGCCGTCGTACATCGTCAGCAGGATCGTGGACACCCGCAGATCCGAGTTCAGATGCTGCTGGATCAGCTCAATGTTCTTCCACAGCATCGCGATGCCCTCGAGCGCGTAGTACTCCGCCTGGATCGGCATCAGCACCTCCCGCGCCGCCACCAGCGAATTGATGGTCAGCAGACCCAGCGACGGCGGGCAGTCGATGAAGATGTAGTCCAGGCGCGGCTCACCCGCCTGCTCCCGGTGTTCGATGTAGGCACGGATCGCGTTCTTCATCCGCGACTCCCGCGCCACCATCGGCACCAGTTCGATCTCCGCACCCGACAGGTCGATCGTGGCGGGCGCGCACTGCAGCGTCTCGAACTGCTCCGAGGGGACCAGGATCTCGTGCAGCGGCTTGTCATCCACCAGGACGTCGTACAACGACGCGATATCGGGATCGTGCTCCACACCCAGCGCCGTGGACGCATTGCCCTGCGGGTCCGCATCGATCAGCAGAACATGCAGTCCGCCCTGCGCCAGCGCAGCCGCCACGTTCACAGCAGTGGAGGTCTTGCCGACCCCGCCCTTCTGGTTCGCCACCGAGATGATGCGGGTCTCCGCCGGCGCCTCGAAGGTGGCGTTCTCCAGCTTCCTGCGCAGCTGGGTGTCCTGCCTCAGCTGCCGCATCAGCGGAGTGTCCTCCTGCGAGCCTTTGCTATTTGCCACCACGGGAGCCTTTCTTCTGCGGACGTGCGGTCACATCAACGCTCACCACTGTAGTGGGAACCTCAATGCCCTCCGCTCGGATCAGCTCGATCCGGGCGTTCTCCCCGCCCAGCCGCTGCAGCGTCTTCTGCGCCTTCTCGATCTCCTGCGGGGCGCTCTGCCCCTTCAGCGCCACGAGCCGGCCGCCCACCCGCACCAGCGGGAGC
This sequence comes from Helcobacillus sp. ACRRO, assembly GCF_022347125.1. Classification (NCBI taxonomy): domain Bacteria; kingdom Bacillati; phylum Actinomycetota; class Actinomycetes; order Micrococcales; family Dermabacteraceae; genus Helcobacillus; species Helcobacillus sp. ACRRO. The sequence continues at coordinate 44,533 of NZ_JAKRNG010000017.1, read as the reverse complement.
GTCCACTTCGCGAGCTTGTCCAGCGCCGCAACCGCCCGCGCGGTCACCACATCGAACTCCTGCTCACCGTGCAGCTCCTCCGCGCGGGCCCGCACCACGGTCACCTGCGGGAGCTGCGTGCCGACGGAGTCCTCCTCATCCAAGGCGGCGAGATCCTCCAGGGTCTCCTCCAGCCAGGTGCAGCGGCGCTGCATCGTCTCGATCAGGGTGATGTCGATGTCGGGCCGGGCGATCGCCAGGACCAGGCCGGGCAGGCCAGCGCCGGAGCCCACATCGGCGAGCGTGCGGACGCGCTCGGGCAAGGCCGCAGCAGAGTCGGCGGATCCACCGGACGCAGCGGTTCCGTTGGATGCGGCGGAGCCGTCGGCCCCCTCCGGCGCCTCCAGCGCGCGCACCATGAGCGCGCAGTTGAGCACGTGGCGCTCCCAGATGCGATCGACCTCGCGCGGGCCGATCAGGCCCTGCTCCGCGCCCTTGGTCTGCAGCAGGCGGGCGTAGCGCTCCGCCAGCGGCAGGTTGCGGCCGAACAGCTCCTCAGCCAGCGCACGGTGCTCCGCCGGCGGCGCCAGACGCTCAGTCATGGGGGTAGATCACCACGTGGCGGGTGCCGCCCTCACCATCGGACTCCGAGCGGAGACCGGCGCGCTTGGCGACATCGTGCACCACCTTGCGCTCGAACGGGTTCATGGGGCGCAGCGGCACGGGGATCGTGCCGTTCTTCGCCTGCTCCACCGCCTTCTCAGCCAGCTCCTCCAGCTCGCTGCGGTGGTTCGCGCGGAAACCGCCGATGTCCAGCATCAGGCGCGAACGCTGACCGGTGCGGGCCTGCACTGCCAGGCGCGTCAGCTCCTGCAGCGCCTCCAGCAGTTCGCCCTTCGGCTCGTTCAGCGCGGCGAGCTCGTCGGCACCGCGGATCTCCACGGAGGCGCGGTCGCCGTCCACGTCGATGTCGATGTCGCCGTCCAGGTCAGCGATGTCCATCAGCTCTTCGAGGTAGTCGGCGGCGAAATCGCCCTCCTCCTCGAGGCGCTGCAGGCGGTCGCCTCCGTTGCTGTGGGAGTCCGCGGAGGTCTCCTCAACCTCGGGCGCCTGGTCCTCGCGCAGATCCTCCGGGGTGTCGGCAGTGGGGGTGTCGTTCACAATGGCCTCATTTCACTCGGGTGTGCGGGTTCCACCCACGTGGGGTGGGGCAGCCCGCCTGGGTCGCCGTCAGCGGCGGTTGCGCTTCTTCGCGCTGGACTTCTTCTTGCCGGAGCCCTTCCTGCCGGCTGCGGAGCTGCCGCCGGGATTCTGGGCACGGCGCTTGGCCTGTGCTTCGGCGCGCTGGCGGCGTGCCCGCTCCAGCATCTCCTCATCAGAGAGGCGGCGGCCCTTCTCGTAGCGCTTCGGCTGGACCCGGATCTGCTGCTCCTCGACCGGCTTCTCCACCTTCGCGGGGCGGAAGTCCAGCGGCTCCAGGCCCTTCTTCGCGCGCTTCTCGTTGATGCGCTCGTGGCGGACCTTCTCCGCGTCCGAACCGGGGGTCGGGTTGTTGCGGATCATCCACCACTGCTGGCCGAAGCTCCACACGTTCGTGGTGAGCCAGTAGATCAGCACGCCCAGCGGCATGCCGGGGCCGGTGATGATGTAGATGAACGGAAGAACATAGAGCATGATCTTCTGCATGTTCGCTGCGGGACCCTCGAGGGCCGACGGCGGCAGGTTCTTCATCGTCAGTTCCTTCTGGGTGAGGAACGTGACGGCGCACATCAGCGCGATGATGATGCCGGTGATCAGCTTCGTCTCGATGGTGCCGGAGAGGAAGCTGTCAGCGATCGTGGTGTTGCTGAAGATCGTGGAGGTCGAGGCGCTCTTCGCCAGCTCCGGGGTCATGCCGCCGAAGGTCTCGCCGTAGCTCTTCCCGCCCGGGGAGTGCTCCGGCAGGGTGTAGAACAGGGCGCGGAACAGGCCGAAGAAGATCGGCATCTGGATCAGCAGCGGCAGGCACGAGGACACCGGGGAGGCGCCGTGCTTGCGGTAGACCTCCATGGTCTCCTGCGTCATCGCCTGGCGGGACTCCGGGTCGGTCTTGCCCTTGTACTTCTGCTGCACGGCCCGCAGTTCGGGGCCGGCGATCTGCATGGCGCGGGAGGCGCGGATCTGCTTCGCGAACAGCGGCAGGATCAGGATGCGGACCAGGACGGTCAGACCCACGATCGACAGGATCCAGGTCCAGCCGCTGTTGGGGTCCATCACGAAGGACAGCACCTTGTGGAACTGCACCATGATCCAGAAGACCGCCCATTCGATGGGCATCAGAATCTTTGACATCGGCCTTGTCTTTCTATCCGTCCCGGATGCGCATGACGGTCATGCGAGGGGCGGCGTCGGTCGGGTTCGGGTCTAATCTACAAGTCGTCGCCTGCGCGGTCCTCGGGCCTGCGCAGGGCGCGCGGATTGCTCCACATGCCCGGCGCCGGGGTGGGGTCGAGGCCGCCCCCGGTGAGGGGGTTGCAGCGCAGGATCCGCCACGCGGACAGCACGGTGCCCTTGACGGCGCCGTGGCGGCGCAGGGAGTCCATCGCGTACTGGGAGCACACGGGGGTGAAGCCGCACGCCGGCGGCGTGTACGGCGAGATCCCCCGCTGATAGGCGCGGACCAGGGCGGTGAGGATCGCCGTGGGCCACTGCAGCGGGGAGCGCATGGTGGTGGTCAGGCCGGCCGACGGGTGCGCTGGGCACCGTCGGTGCGCCGCTGCAGCTTGGTGACGGCGGCGGCGACGGCGGATTCGGTCTGCGCGGCGAGGTCCTGGAACTGCACGGACTGGATACCGGGCAGGGCTCGGACCACGCAGGTGGAGCGCGGGGGCAGCAGATGCATGCGCGGCCGCATGATCTCCCGCAGACGCCTGGTCACACGGTGACGGATCACCGAATTGCCGACCTTTTTGGACACGACGAAACCCACGCGGGGCTCATCCTGCTGTCGCGGCCCGCTGGTGTGCGGATCGGGAACAGCCACGTGAACCACCACGTGGGATCGTGCTGCCCTCGTCCCGGTGCGGGACGTGAGGCGGAAGTCGTCGCTGTGGCGCAGACGGTGAGCGGGAGCGGTCACGCTGGGACCGGCTCAGCTCACGCGGACAGCGAAGCGCGGCCCCGCGAGCGGCGTGCGTTGATGATGGCGCGGCCTGCGCGGGTGCGCATGCGGGCGCGGAAGCCGTGCTTCTTGGCGCGGCGGCGGTTGTTCGGCTGGAACGTGCGCTTGGACATCTCGTTCTCCTACGGATCGGTGGCCCCGGGAGGGGCCTGTGGGCGGGGCGGGGCCCCGTGGCTTTTCGGTGGCTGCGCAGCTGCCGGGTTCGCGCGTCGAACCGTCACGGGGAGCGTCGAGGGGAAGTCCCGGTGGCGCAGCACAGACTGATCAAGCGTAGGGCGGTGCGCGGGCAGGGTCAATGGATCCGCGGTGTCTTCGCCCGTCTGTGGGCGGAATCTCACGGGTCGTTCGGGACTGCACCACACCTTATCCCCAATGGCTGACACTTTTCCCCACCATTTGTGGAAAACTGTGTGCACGATCCCCACCGATCCGGCCCTTCCCCATGCCGACCAAGGAGCAACGATGGACAACGCGGCGCCCGACCACGACGAACTGTGGGCACAGTGCATTCAGATCCTGCGCGCCGATCCCGATGTCTCCGACCGCCACATCGCCTTCCTCACCCTCTCCCGCCTCAAGGGCTTCCTCGACGACACCGCCCTCATCGCCGTCCCCTCCGGCCTGGCGAAGGACATCTTCGAAACCGCCATCCGCGACTCGCTGAAAGCAGCGCTCACCCAGGTCACAGGCCGGGACAGCCGCTTCGCCGTCACCATCGACGAGTCGCTCCTGGACTCCCTCCACAGCGACGGCCCCGCGCCGCGGCCCGCCCCGTCGGCCTCCCTGCCGGCACAGCCGGCCCCCTCCGGCCAGTCGACCCCGCCGACCGGCAGCGCAGGCATCGCAGGAGCGGACCCGTCGGCCTTCGCGGCGATGTCCGCGCAGTCCGCCCCCGCGGCGCCGCACACCTCCGAGGATGCGCCCGCCGGCTTCGGCGCGACCGGGGTGCAGCAGCGTCCCCAGCAGCAGCGATCCACACAATCCGCCTCGAATGTGAACAGTTCTGTGGATAACTCTGGGTCGGGGCTCGGATCCTCCACCCGCCTCAACCCGAAGTACACCTTCGACACCTTCGTGATCGGCGCCTCCAACCGCTTCGCGCAGGCCGCCGCCTTCGCGGTCGCCGAACAGCCCGCCCAGGCGTACAACCCGCTGTTCATCTACGGCGGGTCGGGCCTGGGCAAAACGCACCTGCTGCACGCCACCGGCCACTACGCCCTCGGCCTGCAGCCGAACATCCACGTGCGCTACGTCAACTCCGAAGAGTTCACCAACGACTTCATCAACTCCGTCTCCTCCGGTCAGTTCGGCCGCGCGCAGGAGTTCCAGCGCCGCTACCGCGACATCGACATCCTGCTGATCGACGACATCCAGTTCCTGCAGCGCGCCCCCGAGACGATGGAGGCGTTCTTCCACACGTTCAACACGCTGCACAACGCCAACAAGCAGATCGTCATCACATCGGACCTTCCGCCGAAGCAGCTCGGCGGCTTCGAGGACCGCATGCGCTCCCGCTTCGAAATGGGTCTGATGACGGACGTGCAGCCGCCGGACCTCGAGACCCGCATCGCGATCCTCCGCAAGAAGGTCACCGCCGAGGGCAACGACGAGGTCCCCCACGACGTCCTCGAGTACATCGCGCAGAACATCTCCACCAACATCCGCGAACTCGAAGGCGCGCTGATCCGCGTGCAGGCGCTGCATTCGCTGTCCCGCGCGCCGATGGACGTCTCCCTCGCCGAATCGGTGCTGAAGGATCTGCGGATCCACGACGGCGCCGCCGAGATCACCGCACCGCTGATCATCGCGGAGACCTCCAGCTACTTCGGGCTGTCCGTGGATGACATCAAGGGCACCAACCGCACCCGCGCGCTGGTGACGGCGCGGCAGATCGCGATGTACCTGTGCCGTGAGCTCACCGAAATGCCGCTGATGAAGATCGGCGACGAGTTCGGCGGCCGCGACCACACCACTGTGATCCACGCGAACAAGAAGGTGACGCAGCTGATGAAGGAGCGTCGCGCCCTGTTCAATCAGGTGTCGGAGCTCACCGCGCGCGTGAAGGCGAAGGCACAGGAGCACGGCCGCGGCTGATCCGGCGGGCCGACGGGTGCTGCGCGAGCACATTGCGCCGCAGCGGGCGTCCGGCGGTGTCCGCCGCGAATGACACGTCTGTGTTTCAGCAGGCTGGGCCGCAGAACCTCTGGTTTCCGTCCCTCGATTTCATCCACATTGTGGATAACTTTGGGGATACTGTGCATGCATACGGGCCCCGATGTGGATCCTCCCGCAGCACCTGACCGAGCAGCCGCGGACTTATGCCCATGATGTCCACAGAGTTCGATGAGCTCTCCAGAAGCGACCTGAACGACGAAAATCGGTCTGACCAGCAGAAACACCACTTATGCACAGGATCAACAGTCGTCATTAAGGTGAGTGTTTAAGTTTGGTTCACTGTGGGTGTGGACAAGCGGGGCCGGCCGGGCCCTGAGTCGCGGACCGGGCTCGAACACCTGTGCACATGAGCGGAGACGAACGGATGTTCAGAATGACAAGGATGGGATTTTGAACCGCGCGGGGGTCCTCGAAACTGACTACAGTTGACCTTGTTCGCACCGAGACGCACACCAGAGGGCTGCGCCGCTGCGACCATCCGCTTCTGACTGTCACGAAGGAGAGCACACGGTGAGATTCCACCTTGATCGAGATGTCCTGAACGAGGCCGTCTCCTGGGCGACTCGCACGCTCCCCACCCGCCCGGCGATGCCCATCCTGCAGGGTGTCAAGATCGTCGCCGACACCACCGGCGAGCTGAAGCTCTCCACCTTCGACTACGAAGTCAGCGCCCACATCACGCTGCCCGCCGAAGTCGATGAGGCCGGCGAAGTCCTCGTCCAGGGCCGTATGCTCTCCGAGATCGTCCGCGCCCTGCCGAACAAGCCGGTCTCCTTCCAGCTCGAGGGCACCAAGGTGGAGATCCGCTGCGGCTCCTCCCGCTTCACCCTCGCCGTGCTTCCCATCGGCGACTACCCGGCGCTGCCGGAACTCCCGCCCGTGGTCGGCACGATCGACTCCTCGCTGTTCGCGCAGGCCATCAGCCAGGTGTCCATCGCCGCCTCGAAGGACGACGTGGTCCCCCTGCTGACCGGCGTGCGCATCGAGATCGACGGCGAGAAGGTCGCCATGATGGCCACGGACCGGTTCCGCCTCGCAATGCGCGAGTTCACGTGGAACCCGTCGGATCCCTCCGCGGAGATGTCCGCGATCGTGCGCTCGCGCACCCTCACCGAAGTGGCCCGCTCCCTCGGCTCCGGCAGCGTGGAGATCGCACTGAACACCGGCGAGCAGGCCAGCATCATCGGCTTCGAATCCGCCGGCCGCCGCACCACCTCCACCCTCGTGGACGGCGACTACCCGCCGGTGCGCCGCCTCTTCCCGGACAACACGAACTACTCCATGACCGTGGCGACCCAGCCGCTCATCGAAGCGGTCAAGCGCGTCAGCCTCGTCGCCGAGCGCAACACCCCCGTGCGGCTCACCTTCAGCGAAGGCCAGGTCGCCCTCGAAGCCGGCGCCGGTGACGACGCCCAGGCATCCGAGGTCATCGAAGCGCAGGTCGAAGGCGGCGAACTCGTCGTCGGCTACAACTCCGGGTTCCTCCTCGAGGGCCTCGGTGCATTCACCACCGACTTCGTGCAGTTCAAGATGCCCGACTCGATCAAGCCGTCCGTGATCCGCGGGCAGGAGTCGCAGGACGCGGACGCGGACGACTCCTACCGCTACTTGCTGATGCCGATGCGCATCTGACGCGGCGCGCATGCACCTGCGCGTCCTCGACCTGACCGACTTCCGCTCCTACGAGCACGTCACGCTGCAGCTGCGGCCCGGGGTGACCGTGTTCGTCGGATCGAACGGCCAGGGCAAGACCAACCTCGTCGAAGCGGTCTGGTACCTCGCGGCGCTGTCCTCCCACCGCGTCTCCCACGACGCCGCGATGGTCCGCCGCGGCGCCGAGACCGCGATCATCCGCGCCGGATTCGTCCGCGCCGGCCGCGACGTCCGGGTCGATGCGCAGCTCGCGCCCGGCCGCGGCACCACCATCCGCCTCAACGGGCAGGGCCTCTCCCGCCCCCGTGAGGTCCTCGGTCAGGTCCGCGCCGTACTGTTCTCACCGGAGGACCTCGCGCTCATCAAGGGGGACCCGGAGGGCCGCCGACGCTTCCTCGACGAGATCCTGTACGAGATCGCACCGAGGTTCGCCAGCATCCGCGCCGACTTCGACCGTGTGCTGAAGCAGCGCAACTCCCTGCTCAAACAGATGCGGCAGATGCGCCGCGCCGCCGCCCGCACCGGCGGGTCCAGTGGGCACGGGTCCGGACGGTCCAGCGCGGGCCGCGGCCGAGGCCAGCGCCCGTCGGCCGCGCCCCTGCCTGACGGCACCGACCCCGCCGAAGCCGCGCAGACCATGCTGCAGGTGTGGGATGAGCAGCTCGCCCGCACCGGCGCCGAACTGATCCGCGCCCGCCTGCATCTGGTGAACCGTCTGCGGCCGCATGTGGGCTACTCCTATATGAGGGTCGCGACTGATGAGGGCGCCGAAGTGGGGCTTCAGCTGCACCCCGCGGATCGCGGCGCCGTGGCCACGCCCGCGAACATCCGGTACACCTCGAGCGTGCTGGAGGGTAAGCTGCAGGCCGCGTCGGGACCCGTCGGCCCCGATTCCCCCGAGGCGGCGGAGGACCCGGAGGTGGCGCGTGCGGAGAAGAAGCGGGCCGGCGCGGACCCGCCGCTGCCGACCCTGCAGCAGCTGCATGACGCCCTGCTCGAGCAGCTCACCGCCCGCCACGATGACGAGATCGACCGCGGCATCACCCTCAGCGGCCCCCACCGCGACGACATGGAGATCCGCCTGCACGACTTCCCCGCGAAGGGGTACGCCAGCCACGGCGAATCGTGGTCGCTGGCGCTTGCGCTGCGCCTCGGTTCCTACGACCTGCTCACCATCGAGGAGGGCGATCTCGGTGACGGCGAACCGATCCTCATCCTCGATGACGTCTTCTCCGAGCTCGACCAGCACCGCCGGGAGCGGCTCGGCCGCATCATCGCCGGCGCTGAGCAGGTGCTGATCACCACCGCGAACGATTCGGATATTCCGCGGTCGGTGGCCGACGGGTCCGCCGGTGAGCTGACCCTGGTGGATGTGACGAAGGGACGGGCCGAGATCCGCGGCGGGACCAGTGGCTCCGGTCGACCCGGCGGGGCTGGTGGTGGCCGGTGATCCAGCCGCCGAACCCGTACGCGCTGGGCACCTGGCAGAACCCACCGGCCCAGCCCACCGCGCCGAAGGACCCGTTGGCAGCGCCCACCTCGCCGGCGCCGCATGAGCGGGCGAACGAGATGCCGAGCCCCGGCGCCCCACCCGAGCCCGAGGATTGGGATGATGCCAATCCCGTGGGTGATGGCTCCGGTGAGGGCGACGGCGGCGCGGACGAGGCCGACGAGTTCCGCATCGCCCGCGACCCGAACGCGACTGTCCGCGACTTCTCCCGCCCGGACGAGTACGCCCGCCGCGCCCTCAACCACGCCCGCGCCACCGCGAAGCGCTACGGGTACAAACCACGCCGCGGCACCAGTCGCGGACGCTTCAGCACACGCGACGCCACCACCCTCAAGGGCGGGTTCTCCGGGGCCCGGCCCGACGCCCGCGACCCGCAGGGCTTCAAGACGGTGCTGGCGCGCGTGCTCGGCGACCTCGGATGGGAGGACGGAATGAGTCAGGGGCAGGTGCTCGCCGACTGGGAGCAGATCGTGGGGCCGCAGATCGCGCAGCACTGCGAGGTCGCGAGCTTCGAGGACGGCCAGCTCGTTGTTGCTGCGGATTCGTCCGTGTGGGCGTCGCAGCTGCGGATGCTGACCCCGCAGCTCATCACCACGATCCACGAGTATGTGGGCCGGCAGATCGTCACGGAGCTGAAGGTAACGGGGCCGCAGGGAGTCTCGTGGGTGAAGGGCAAGCGGACCGTGAAGTGGCGCGGCCCGCGGGACACCTACGGGTGATGGGTGTTCGTCGGATCAGGGGCTGATTCGCCACAGCTGCTGTGCTGCGGCCACGCTGAATGCTGACAGTCCGCACCGTTCCAAGCTGCTCAACCGGAAAGTCCTTGAGGTTGGCTGTCACGAGCAGGTCTGCTCTGCCCCTCACCGCCGCAGCAACCACATGTCGATCGTCGGGGTCCGGAAGGTCCACTGACTCAACGAACGGTTCCCAGTGATCAACGCATGCGTCAAGGAAAACCTTGTTCATGGTATTCACTCGGCGCCGGGCGCTGCCGGACGCTTTGGTCTGGGGATGGACAGCCTCGATCGCAGCGACTGTCTCCTCCAAAATCCGGTGGTTCCATAGCGGGCGGTACAGCCCCGCCTCAGCCAGTCGTAACAGCAGATCGGCCTGGGTGATCGGCACAAGCGCGCAGGCATCGAGAAGCGCGCTGAACCGTGCCATCAGCTCGTCACAGGCGTGCGCATTCTCGCGGCCGCCAGCGCCTCGACGTACAGGGATGCGTCCGCTTCATACAGGCCCTCGGCCGCGGCTTCAGCAGTCATATCGTCGAGAGCGCTGCGGGAGGCCCGACGCTTCTTCTCCTGGTAGTCCACGAGGTCTTGCAGACGAACGCGCCGATGCCGTCCCCCAGTCGTATAGGTGAAGTCGATTTCTCCGCTCTCGAGGATCTTCACCAGGGTGGGGCGACTGATGCCAAGGAAGTTCGCCGCTTCCTGAGTTGTCAGCGTCTTATCGACGGGAACGACAGTGATGGCTTTGCCTTGTCGCATCGCGTCGACGATCTCGCGGAGCACCGTGTACGCCTCGAGAGGCAGGGGTACGCACTGCCCGTCCGGCCCCACAAGCCCTGCTGGCTCACTGTGCTGAGCCAAGAAGTGGCTCAGGTCCAGCATCTGTTCAAGATCCTCAGGCGGAAGAACAGTGTGGCGAGAACTCGCTTGGGTGGTCATGGCAGGAGAATACGCAGATATTCGAAAAATTCGCAAGGGTTGTCGCGGTGGTGCCGACTACCATCGCGGTATGAGTCCAGTCGTTGCCGCATCTGGCGCTGTGTTTTCCGGGGTCCGATCGATGAACCCGCGCTACCGCGTCCCTGCCCTGGCCAGCGCCGGCAGCCGTTTGTGCTTGGTGTACGACGTCCGGTCTTCTCCACTGGACCTGCCGGGCCCCCACGGGATCGCCGTGCAGCACTCCCTCGATGCCGGCGCCACCTGGATCGACCCACGCTGGCTGCGCGAGCCTCGCCCGGACGGCACCTGGGGCTGCGGCGACCCCAGCCTGATCCCGCGGCTCGCTTGACTGCCCGCCGGCGCGCGCAGCCGCCGGACCCTGCGCCACAACCGCCTATCCGCGCCTGCGCGGAGGAACTGAGTGTGCAAAAAATGGAGTGGAACGCCCTCTGATGCGCTGTGGTGAGTCGATTTCCTCGATTTTGGTCGGAATTTGCACACCACTCGGCTCTTACCCGCCCCTTGCCCCGGCCGTACCGCCGCCCGCCGCGGAACCACTCGCGCCAGGGCATGACACAGGGCGCTGGGCCGGCCGTGATGGCCTGCCCAGCGCCCTTGGTGTCAGGTGCACCGTGCGCCCGCCCGCCTCAGCTCGGCGGCGCCGGGCGCGTGTCGGTCGCGACCACGCGGGTCAGCCCGTAGGCCACGACCACGCGGGACAGCCCGCATGTCGCTTCCGTGCGGGTCAGCGGGTCGGGTTGAACGGCTTCAGTTCAGAGGGCACAACACCTTCGACGATCTGCTTGGCGAGCAGCTTGCCGGAGGCGGGGCCGAGGCTGATGCCCCACATGCCGTGGCCGCCGTTGACGAACACGCGCGGCACGCGGGTGGCGCCGATGAGCGGCTTGGAGTCCACGCAGACGGGGCGGCCGCCGACCCATTCGTCGCGCTTGTCGGTGTAGTCGAGGTGCTCCATGAGGGGGCGGGCGGACTTCTCAAGGGCGTCCACGCGGGAGCGGCGCAGCGGCGCATCCACGTGGTCGAACTCCATGGTGCCGGCGATGCGGAACCGCTCCCCGATCGGGGTGCAGGCCACGCGCTCGCGCGGGAAGTAGTACGGGGTCGGGACCGGGCGCAGCGACGGCTCGGTGACGCCCACGGAGAAGCTGTAGCCGCGGCCGGCCTGCACGATCTTCTTCACGCCGTAGCGCTGCGCGAGTTCGGGCAGCCAGGCGCCGGTGGCGATGACCACGGCGTCGCCGGAGATCGGCTCACCGGAGTCGACCTCAACGGAGACGCCCTTCGGGCCGTGGTGGATGTGGCGGGCCTGGGCACCGATGATGACCTTGCCGCCGCGTGCCTTCACGGATTCGGCGACGGATTCGGTGTAGTTGCCGGGCTCGATGAAGCGCTGCTTGGTGATGTGGACGGCGCGCTGGATGGACGGTGCCAGCAGCGGTGCTTCCTTCGCGAAGTCGGCGTTGTCGAGTTCGCGGAAGCCGACTTCGAGGCCGGCGTCGGCGAAGAGGGTGAGTTCGTTGACGAGGGCGTCGCCGTGCTCGGGGTTCACCCAGGCGGCGATGAAGTCGGTGTCGCGGGTCTTCTCCTTGACGCCTCCGTCGGCCATCTCATCGAACGCGTCGAGGGCGGTGAGGTTGATGGGGACGTACTGCTTGAGCGCCTTGGTCCACTGGCCGGCGGTGCAGCGGGCGGCGAAGCCCATCATGAAGCGGGCGAGGGTGGGGTCCATGCGGGGCTGCACGTACATCGGGGAGGACGGGTCCACGAGGGACTCCATGCCGAACTTCAGCACGGACGGCTCGTTCAGCGGGGCGGAGAGGCCCGGGGTGAGCCAACCGGCGTTGCCCCAGGAGCTGCCGGCGGCGACGCCGGAGCGGTCCAGAACCGTGACCTCGACGCCGTACTCCTGCAGGAACCAGGCGGTGGAGAGGCCCACGAGGCCGGCACCGATGATGACGACGTGCGGGGTGTCCCGCCCTTCGGTGAGGCCGAATTCGGCCGGCAGGGACGTGACGAGCTGGTTGGCCACGGGCTACTCCTTTGCAGCAAAACGATGGGGGCCCGCTCGGATCCGCCGTGACCCCTGTCTCGTCATTATGGAACACCGCTGTGCGTCTGTGGGGTTCAGGAATGAGGGGGATCACAGGCCGACGGATGCTGACCTTCTGAGCGGCCGGAATCCCTTGCGGTTGTTGGGCCCTCGACGGGTCGGGGCGAGCCCTGTGGACCCGCTGGTCACAGCGATGTGGAGGTGTTCGAAGGGCACGCAAGCTCGATGACGGAGGGCCGGTACATGGGGTGGCGACCGGCTCTGCACCAGGCAGGCCGGAAGTGATCGGCATCTCTGGTGCCGAGAAAGGACTTCCATATGTCATACCGTCTTGTGAACCCGAAGACCGGCGAGTCAATGCCCATTGATGCCTATTGCGTTGTTGTGAACGAGGACGACCTCAGTTCGGCTGACCATGACGCGATCCGGGAGGATTGGACGTCTGAGGGGGCGCTGGCTGTCCTCCGGAAGAAGGGCAGCCAGTTCTTCCGCAGTGAGCCTGGGATGCCTGGCCGCCTGAAGCCGGGCCAGGCATCCAGGCTGGTTGAGGTTATGGAGGATCGTGTTGAGGCTGATCGTGAACGTCTGTGCTCGCTGACCGATCTGGATGAGGGGAGCGCGTATGAGGACGTCGTTGATCAGTTGATCGATGACGATGTGCTGCTGGACCATCTCCGGGATCTGGCAGCGGGGGGAGCAGCAACCGAAGGATCTCTGATCTCGGCAGCCGAGGCGTTCCGGAACTATGTGAAGCTCCGTCCTGTGTCGGCAGATGGCGAGGATGGACATATGCCTTTCAGCGCGGTGTCACGTCGGCTGAGGGATCATCTGGTTCTTCTCCCCGATGAGGAGATCACCAAGTTGCTTGCGGCCACGATGACTGACGCTCTCAGGGCTGAGTGGGCGTTGCTCTGTGGTCGAGTGGTTGAAGAGGAGGCCAGTCGCTTCTACGGTCGGTGAGCCCAAGGGACGATGGCTCCCCGCTCTCAGTGGAGGGCGGGGAGCCACCCTACTCATTCTTCAAACTGTCCGGCGAGCTGCCTTGATGACCCTTCAGGGCCGCACGGAGTACCGGTAGATGGGCCTCAACAACGTTGGCAACAATCTCGATGTCTACCCCGAAGTACTGGTGTACCAAGATGTTTCGGAACCCCCGTATCTGAACCCATGGCACTTCGGGGTGATCTTCTGTCAACTCGGGAGGCAAGTGCTTGACGGCTTCACCAATGATCTGGAGGTTGGGTTCGATAGCATCCTCCGCCATCTCCACAGCAACTGGGTCGGTGGCCGATTGGGCGAAAGAAACGTAGCGACTGCACTTGGTGATCGCACCCAGGATGTCATCGACTCGATGTGCAGGCGATCTGGTCATAGCGGCACCGCATCGCGCTCAGCCTGATCAGCCAGGGGAGTCTTCAGCAGTTGGAGCGGGAAGATATCTATGTCGTCGCGGCCGAACAGCTCGCGCGTCTCCTCGAGCAGGCCTGAGGCCCTCATCAGAATGTTCCCGTCAGCCGGATTCATTTCTACAAGAATGTCGATGTCGCTTTCGGGCCCGGCTGTGCCCCGAGCGACGGACCCGAAGATTCTCGGCTTGCTCGCTCCATACCGGTCCAGCAGTGCCATGAGCTCAGAACGACGTGCCTCGAGTAGCTGCCGCAACTCGAGGGTGTGCCTGCTCACCGTCCCCTCAGACATGCCGGTAGCGTAGCAAGGCGCCGAAAATGACGGGAGTCGGGCGTCGGCGGCTGCACCGGTTCAATTGAGTGAGCCCCTTGAGGCAGTGGACAAGTCAAGGCAAGAAGTATCCAACGATGGACGGCACGCCGGTCTGCCGCAGGCTAGCGGCAATCAGAGCCTCGCCGGTGGCGTACCCCAGCTGTTCTGCCGTCGCCCTCGCGCTCCCATGCGAAGCGGCGGGGGTTGATCGACAGCCATGCGGCGCGAAGCTCCTGTAGGCGGCCATGCTGGGATGAGGGAAGCGCGTAGGCGCCTCTTTGGATCTGCGTGAGTGTTCCGGTGTCGTGAAGTCGTCGGATTGCGGTGCGGGAGATTCCTGCCTCGACCGCTTGGCCGGCGGTGACCAGCGACCACTGACCGGCGCCCAGCTGTTCGAGGGTGGCGAGATGGGCGGACATTGGTCACCTCCGGCAACTCAGTTACATCTCGGCGTAACTATCTTGCCGCCGACAGAGCTGCAATGTCACTGACTTGGCACAGCTGTCACTGATCCAGCCCAGCCCGCTCCCGCAGCGCCTCCCACAGTCCCATCTCGTCCACGAGCAGGCGCAGCAGCAGCTGCGGCGGCATCTCGCGCGCGAACTTCAGGACGGCGGCGTTGCCTTCGTCCACGCTCCACTGTGCATCTTCCACGATCCGGAGCATGCCAGCGGTGTTGAGGAAGTCCATCTTCGTGTTCGCTGCAGCGATGGACTGTGCCTTCTCGTCATCGAGCGCCTCCGCGAACAGGCCCTGGGCGAAGCCGACCTTGTACTCGTCCCGCGCTTCGAGGTCACCGAAGTACTTGTTGACCTTCTCGATGATGGCGGCGTGGCTGGAGCGTTCGCGTTCGCGGATCTGCGCCATACCGGCTTCGGTGATGCCGGAGAGCCCGTCGGCCTCGCCGATGTGCAGCTGGAGCTGCTCGTCGCGGAGCTTCTCGAGCTTGTAGTGGGTGAGGACGATGTCGCTGACGTCCACGTCGACCTTCTCCACCGTGTCGTCGGAGAAGTCGCGGAGTTTGCGGGCGAGGAGGTCGGCGAACACGCTGAACTTCTCGTACCGCGGGTCCCCGAAGTTGAGGATCTGGGAGAAGAACGCGTAGCTGGTGACGTACTGGCGCAGCGTGGAGCGGAAGTCGATGAGTTCGTCGCGGGCCTTGGTGTCGCCGTCGTAGATGGCGTCCTGCCAGCGTTTGGCGAACCGGTCCACGGCCTGGTCGAGCGGCCCGGACAGGCCCGCGGGCTTCGCGCCGGCCTTCGTCCACGTCACCCACACCTGTTCCACTTCGGACTGGGTGTAGATGCCGGTGGAGTCGAGCTTCATCAGCATGTTGGCTACGAGTTCCGGGTCGGAGCTGCGTTCGATGCGGGCGTCCTCGTAGTACTCCTGGAACGCTTCTTCGATGCGGTCGGCCTGGTCCACGAAGTCCAGCACGTACGTGTTGTTCTTGCCCGGCATGGTGCGGTTGAGGCGTGACAGGGTCTGCACGGCGGTGATGCCGGAGAGTTCCTTGTCGATGTACATCGCGACCAGCAGCGGCTGATCGAACCCGGTCTGGTACTTGTTCGCCACGATGAGGACGTGCTCGCCGGGCTCGGCGAAGACTTTCGCGAGGTCGCGGCCTTTGAGGCGCGGGTTCATGGAATGTTCGGTCACCGTCGGCCGCTCCACCCCGGGGACGGGTTTGACGTCCGGGTCGGGCACCTCGCCGGAGAAGGCGACGAGGGCCTGCAGGTCGTGTCCTTCGGCTTCGCTGACCTTCTGGAAGTGGCGGGCGTACTCCACGGCTGCGGCGCGGGACTTCGTCACGACCATTGCTTTGGCGCGGCCGCCGAGTTCATGGCGCACCACGCCGTTGAAGTGCCGGATGATTTCGCGGACCTTCTGGTCGATGTTGGTGGGGTGCAGTTCCACGGCCTTGATGTAGGCGCGGGTGCCGGAGCGGATGTCGATCTCGTCGTCGAGGTCCTCCTCGCCTTTGCGGGCGATGCGGGCGGCCAGTTCGTAGGAGGTGTAGTTCTTGAGGACGTCGAGGATGAAGCCCTCTTCGATGGCCTGCTTCATCGGGTAGAGGTCGAACGGCTGCTCTTTCTCGTCCGGTGAGGGTTTGCGGCCGAACAGTTCGAGGGTTTTCGCTTTGGGGGTGGCGGTGAAGGCGAAGAAGGAGATGCGGCCGTAGTCGTCCACGGACGCCGCCATCCGGGTGAGGGCTTCCTGGTCGGAGTCGGCGTCCGCTTCGTCGCCGACGGGTGCCCCGTCGGCCTTCTGCTCCCCGGAGTAGAGGAGCTGTTTGAGGGCGGAGGAGGCGGAGCCGGTCTGGGAGGAGTGTGCTTCGTCGGCAATGACGGCGAAGGTGCGGCCGGCGAGCTGGCCATCACTGTCCTTCATCTTCGCGAGGGCGTAGGGGAAGGTCTGGAGGGTGACGCCGATGATGGGGACGCCGCGGATGAGGGCGTCGGTGAGCTGGTCGGTTTTGGATCCGTCGGCGCGGGTGATGGCTTCGAAGGTGCCGGTGGTGGTGACGAGCTGGTCGACTGCGTCCTGGAGCTGCCGGTCGAGGACCTGCCGGTCGGCGATGACGATGACGGAGTCGAACACTTTGTCGCCTTCGGGGGTGTGGAGGGAGGCGAGCCGGTGCGCTGTCCAGGCGATGGAGTCGGTTTTGCCGGACCCGGCGGAGTGCTGGATGAGGTATTTGTGGCCGGGGCCCTCACGGCGGGCGGCGTGGACGAGGGCGTTGACGGCGCGCCACTGGTGGAAGCGGGGGAAGCGGATCTGGCTGCTGGTGATGCGTTCACCGGTGGTCGGATCGGTGCGTTCGGAGTGGTTGACGTAGATGAACTTCGCGAGGACGGTCAGCCAGGCGTCGCGGTCGAGGACGTCTTCCCAGAAGTAGTGGGTGCGGTGCCCGGTGGGGTTGGGTGGGTTGCCGGCGCCGTTGTTGTGGCCGGTGTCGAAGGGGAGGAAGTAGGTGGAGGGGCCGTCGAGCCGGGTGGTCATGGCGATGGCGGTGTCGCTGACGGCGAAGTGGACGAGGGCGCCGCGCAGCGCGGTGAGGAGGGGTTCGCGTTCGGGCCTGCGGTCGGTGCGGTACTGCTGTTTGGCGGCTTCGAGGCTTTGGGTGAAGCCGGTTTTCAGTTCGATGGTGGCGGTGGGGATGCCGTTGGTGAACAGGACGAGGTCGATGCGGTCGGTTTTGGTGGAGGAGTAGACGACTTCTTGGACCACGCGGAGGCGGTTGCGCTGGTAGCGCTCGGTGAGGCGGGGGTTGCGGTCGTCGGCGGGCGGCATCTGCATCATGGTGAAGGGCCGACGGGCTCCGGGGTAGGAGAATCCTTTCCGGAGCACGTTGAGGGTGCCGCCGCCGTGGGCTTCGGGCATGGCGAGGACGCGGACGAGCCGGTCGAGGATCTTCTCTTCGGCTTTCTTGCGGGCGTCGCCGGTGAGGTCGGCGGGCACGATCCGCTCGTAGTTCTCCGGGTCGGACTCGGAGAGCCAGGCGAGGACGTCTGCGGGGAAGAGGGCGCGTTCTTTGTCGTAGCCGTGGGTGTTCGGGGAGTGCTGCCAGCCGTGGTTCTCCAGGTGGGTGGCGATCTCCTGCTGGAACGCTTTTTCTTTGGCGAGGTCGGTGGCGCTCACTTCTGCTCCTCGATGTCGTCCTGCAGCTGTTCCACTGCGGGGCGGTTCTTCTTCGTGACGTCGATCTGCCCCGTGACCGCGGCGGTGATCAGCGCCGCGCGGCGCTCCTTGGCGAGGGTGATGGCGCGGGTGATATCGGCTGAAGCATCGCGGCTAACTGAGTCCGCGTGGTCGAGATGTTCTACGATGCGTTGCTGTTCCCCGAGGGAAGGAAGCAGGATTCGCATACCTGCGGCGTCAGCCTGATAGATTGTTTTGTGGGTGGAGCCACTCTTCAGACGATCGAACTCTGGACGCATGGCTCGAAACTGATACCAGAGATATTCCGGAATAAGTTCTTTATGTGGCACCCAGTTCCAGAAATCCTGGCTTGTAGCCATAGGACTGGGCATGACGCCAGTGAAGCCCACTGATGCAGTCCGTGACAGTACAACGGTGCCGGCCGGTAGAAGCTCAGCCGCGGAGTTTGCGAGGCCCTCTATAGTGATGCACTCTTCGGTCTCGTTCATGTACTTGCGGTTCTGACGGAGCTGCCAGACGTCTGCAAGGGTGAACCACGGAATTACACGCTCTCCGGACCAGTAATCGGGAGTTGAACGGTTCGGGGTGTGGCCAGTGCGCATGTCGGCGACGCGCCGAATATTGACTACTTTGTAGGGGGTCCGTAGTCCGGGTAGCCATGGGACGGAATTGGCGACATCGTTATGGGCACTGCCTGTAACACCACGTTGGATCGTAGCGACAGCTTTCTCGTCCAGGAGGAAACGCAACCGAGTCTGATCCAGGATGAACGCATCGATCTCGGCGGTCTCGTGGTCGAGGTAGTCGGAGATGCGGTTCTGGACTGCAAGACCTGGGGTTGGGACGGGAAGGTCCTTCATATCGGCTTCGGAGACTCTGCGTAGCCCTCCTGCGCCAGTCATGGAAGCGATAGCCGGTCCTCTGAATAAGTCCGAACGCAAAATATAGGACAGGAACCGTTGGTTCATCAATGGTTTGGGCCGCAGCACCGTCAACTCAGTTGTTGCGAAAGCGGGACCATCGAGTTCAGTGCCGACGATGCCTTTTCCATTCTCAAAGCAGGGCGTCACCTTTGCGTAGGCGACATCGTCTTGGGTGATGAAAGCGTATCCGGTGACTAGCGACGAAGTCTCGCGGAGTTCGGGAGCCAGAGGAAGGTCGAAGTTAGAGATGGTCTCCATCGAGAACAGCGGAAGGAGTCTGTCTGATGAGTGCCGGATCGAGGAAGGGACCGGGGGATTGAACTCTGCGAGATAGCGCAGTCGGGTCATTGGCCATTTGAAGCTCACTTCTTCACCTCCTCGAGGCGGGCGCGGATGCGGCCGAGGACTTCGTCGAGCTCAGCGTCGATCTCCTCCAGGGGTCGCGGCGGC
The DNA here is from genome assembly GCF_022347125.1 of Helcobacillus sp. ACRRO. Lineage (NCBI taxonomy): Bacteria > Bacillati > Actinomycetota > Actinomycetes > Micrococcales > Dermabacteraceae > Helcobacillus > Helcobacillus sp. ACRRO. The sequence continues at coordinate 25,557 of NZ_JAKRNG010000017.1, read as the reverse complement.
ACATACTCATAGAAGTGCCGGGTGAACGGGATCTCCGCACCCTCCTTCGTCTTTGAGTGATCGATCCACGCATCCGGCACCCACGGCTTCACCTCGCGCTCCAGGTACTCCTCAACGTCCTCATCCCACGGCACGTTCTCCGTGTCCCGCAGATCCGCCGACGGCTCCGGCCTGCCCGCCTTCACCACGAGCTCGCCCTCATCGTCATGCTCACCCAGAGCACCCAGAACAGCCCTCAGCTGCGCCGCCGTCAGCTTCAACCCCGCGGCGTCAGCAATCCGGCTGACCCGCTTCGAGAACTCCGCACGCGACGTCGACAGCGCACCGGCATCCGCCTCGCCCGCCTCGGTCAGGCCCTCACGGAACTTCTCCAGCAGGGACCCGTCGGCCTTCGCCATCTGGCGCAGAGCCAGCACCCGCTCAACCCGATCGGGCCCGAACCCATAGTTCAGCCGCAGCGGGCGCTCCACCGTGATCGTCCGGTAGAGGAAATCCTCGATGCGGAATATCTTCGAATGCTTCGACTCCTCAAACGCATCGAACAGGCGCGTCACCTCAGCAATATGCGCCGCACTCAGCTGCCGGCGCTTCGACCCGATCGACTTGCGCATCTTCTCGAACATGCCCGTGGCATCGATGAGCTGCACCTTCCCGCGGCGCTCCCGCGGTTTGTCCTTGTTGAGCAGCCACACGTAGGTTGCGATCCCCGTGTTGTAGAACATGTCCGTGGGCAGGGCAACGATCGCCTCTAGGTAATCCTGCTCCAGCACCCACTTGCGGATATTCGACTCACCACTGCCGGCACCACCGGTGAACAGAGGCGAGCCGTTCAGCACGATCGCACCCCGCCCAGCCGACGCGTTCGGATCCCCCGGCTGCGGCTCCCGCAGCTTCGAAATCAGGTGCAGAAGGAACAGCGTGGACCCGTCGGACACGCGCGGCAGACCGGGCCCGAACCGGCCATCGAAGCCCCGCACCGCGTGCTCCTCCTCCACCACCTTCCGGGACTGCTTCCAGTCCACACCGAACGGCGGGTTCGACAGCGCGAAGTGGAACGTGCGGCCACGGAACGCCGGCTGCGTGAGGGTATTGCCGAGAACAATGTTGTCGATCGGCTGACCCTTCACCACCATGTCCGCCTTGCAGATCGCGTACGACGCCGGATTGATCTCCTGCCCGTACAGCGACACCTCAGCGGTCGGGTTCTCCTCCCGGATCTTCTCATCCGCCATCGTCAGCATCCCGCCCGTGCCCACGGTCGGGTCGTAGACAGCCCGCGAGGCACCGTCCTCAGTCAACCCAACGTCATCCGACGCGAAAAGAATGTCCACCATCAAACGGATAGCGTCTCGCGGGGTATAGAAAGCACCGGCCGCTTTACCCTTCGTGTCGAAGGACTTATACATGATGTGTTCGAACAGGTCGCCCATCTGTGTATCAGGCAGCGCTTCTATGCTCATATCGATGCCTGCGAAGTGCTTGACTGCCTGCCACAAGCGGGAAGCGGAGTCGAGGGTCTTCATCCGCACATCGAAATCGAAGGCATCCCAAATGTCACGGATCGACGACGAAAACGAGCCAACATACTCCATCAACGACTCATAGACATGGTCATCAAGTTGCGCAATGCGCGTCAGATCCAGCCGCGACGAGTTATAGAACGACAAGTCAAACTTCTGCTGCACCTGCCAGTCGATCATCGCATCGCTATACCCCTCCGATTGGAGCTGCGACACTAGGTCAAGTACATCGTTCTTGGTCGGCGCGAGAATACATTCAAGGCGCCGCAATACAGTCAACGGAAGAATGTAGTCCCCGTAATCCTCAGGCTCCACAATGGAGCGCAGAAATTTATCAGCTGTATTCCAAACAACAGTCTGATAAAACGCGGTTAAAGTCATTCGGGGACGCCTCCTTGGACACTCAAAGGGGTATGCGTCCACATTAACTGGGAGAACAGCGAAAGGGTAGGAGGCTCGCTACCTGTTGGTTCCTGGCGGAGCTACGCCGCCGCCCCACCAGCGACCCCGGGTTCACCTGCCGTTCACCGACGGTCGCTGACCAGTTCACCATGGGCGGCTAACGTGATTTCAAAAGATACTTCCTTAACCTTAGCGTCAGGTTCCTGCAGTTCCACCAGCGAAAGCGGTGGAACTGCACCGAAGATAAAGGACGTCGCTGTGACAACCTCACCAGAAGCACCGAATACTTCGAAAACTCCGATGGCTCGCAGGCTTCTCAAGAAGGTCCCGCCTCAGATCCGAATTATCTTCGTCGTCCTCGGATTACTCCTGATCTTCGGGCTGTTCTCCCTAGGGATGCAACTGTTCATGCTCCTGGTCGTAGTGATGTTGGAAGTGCCGTGGGTCGCATCAGGGATTCTCCTCGGGATCTTCCTCATACTGCTCCTCCCAAGCAAGGGGTGGACCGTGTTCGGTACCCTCCTGTTCATAGTCGGGGCCATCGTCAGCGCGTTCACGGACGTCCCTGGCAACCCGATCTACAACGCGCCGTTTGAGGCACTGTTCCTCAACGAGGGCGAATACCTCTCCGCTAGCGTCATCATCGAGCACCCCACCCAAGGCGAAACAGCCGTCACCGGCGACAACATCATCGTGGACACCGACGGAAACAAGCTCCGCGACATCAACGACTTCCTCACGTTCCTCTACCGCCTGGTTCTGTATTCCGTCATCTACGGCGTACTCATCACGCTGCGCGGCTTCCTCGCGAAAATGAAAACCACATCCACGAGCGCCTCCCCTCGCAAGAAAGGGAACGACGAGGCTCACCTCAAGACGCCTTAGGCACGTCGGCGGCGCATCACCAACAACAACGCCATGCCCGCCACAACAGTCACAGCCGCAAGCGCGGCAGGCACAACCTCTGCACCCGTGCGCGCCAGCGCTCCCCCGCTCGATGCAGTGCCAGCGTTATCGGTGGAGCCAACCTCCGATGGGGTGCTTGCGTTGTCGGTGCCGTCAGCGTTGTCGGTGGCGTCCGGTTGCGCTGGGTCGGCTGGCTGCCTGCTGGGGTTTTGTGTTTGCGCTGGTCAGGTCCACGTCGTTAGTGCCATGAGGGCCACCATTGTCGTGGCTGTCATATCTCTTGTGGGATTTTTGTGGGATTCTGGCCCCCATGGTTTTTCTTGACGATGCTGACACCTACCCCGTCGTCGATCAGGAGCGTGTGCCGGCAGAGGAGTGCGGAATTCTCGGGGCGGCGCAGCAGGCGCCGCGGGAACTGCGCATCGAGCACTCGACGATCCAGCTCGAACACCCCGGGCAAGTCGAGCACGAAGCGGTGTGCGGGGATCAGTAGAAGGCCACCTCGGCGCCCCCGTACTCCACGACGGTGTAACCCTCGGTCTCGGTGGCGGCGAACTGCAGGCCCCGACCGTGCTCACGATCCTCCGCCAGCCAGAAGGACACCCCGAAGCGCCAGCGTTCCAGGGGTTCGGACAGCACGCACACGCTGGTCAGCTCAGGTACCTCACCGTCCGGAAATTCCTCCCGGATCCGCTCCCGTGCTACCGCCAACCACTCCGGTGCCTCTTCGAGAGCCTCAGCGATGCGCGCCGTCATCTCCGGTGACAGGGGAACGTAAGCCGCATCGAGGTCATCGGAGAGGATGAGGCGGACCTGCCACTCGCCCGGAATCTCGACGAGCGTCTCGAAATCGTGGAACTCGTAGTTCATGGTGTCTAGTGACCGCGGATGGCGGTGTCCTCCATCATCTCGACGTCATACTGCGAGATCTCGGCGGCCGGGGGCGGTGCGCAGGTCGCCGTGGAGGTCCTCGCACTCCAAGACGGCGTCCGCGTCCACAGGCTCCCGCAACCGGTTACTTCGGGATCCCCGAAGGTGGCATTGACTTGTCATGGGGTGATCTTTGGGGCCACAAATCCGTCAATGAGCGGCCCCGACCAGGAGCCCACATTCCAGACACTTTCCTCGATGAATTGGAAGAAAATGGATGTAAGGCTCTCGTTGAAGGCCGCGATTGGTCCTGTGAGCGCACTCGCCATGATAGAGCTTCCCTTGTGATGAAAACGGTTTGCCGTACTTGTGTTTACAAGAATATAACCGCTCAGAGATTAGGTGGCTGCCCTTAAAGCGCAAGATTTCTCGAGCGATTGTCATGGGCGGTTACCCCTGGAGAGCCTTTTCCGTTTTGTGTTTTGTCTGGCTCGCTATTCTGGCGGGCAAGATCGAAGCCGTCCCCATGAGAGGGCAATGACAACAGCACGTGAATAGCCTCCTCGCTAGTTGAACCAGTCAGGCAGCTAAATCGCAGTTCGCGCGCGTTTGTATCCCTCGTGCTATGAAAGTTTCATAGATCTCCCGCGCCACATGGTCCTTCCCCAGGTCCGGGGCGTGCGCCAGCAGCAGCGTCACCATCAGGTCAATGACATCGCGCGGCGTGAAATGCTCACCCGCCGTCTCGTTCGACGCCTCCGCGAACTTCCGGATCAGCTCCTCGAAGATGTGCCCCATCTTCTCGTTCGAGACAACCTTCGGGTGCAGGTCCACCTTCGCGAAATGCTGCAGCACCTGCAGCAGGAGGTCATGCTGAGCCAGCTCGATGATGCGATCCTCGAACGCGTACTTCTCGAAGATCTCCCGCACGTTCTGACTGAACGAGTTCACGTAGTCGCGAAGGTTCTCCTCCAGATTGTCCGGATCGCCCTGCAGCGACTTCAGATCATGCCGGGACCGGTTATGGAACGAGAAGTCATGGCCAGCGCGGGCACGCAGCATCGCCGCCGGGGGCTCCGGATCCCACTCGCCGTCACCCAGCACCTCCAGCACCTTCGCCTTCGTGGGCGCCAGCACCGAATCCAGACGCGACAGCACCGTGAACGGCAGGATCACATCCCCGTACTGGTGCTGCTTGTACGTGCCGCGGAGGATGTCCGCCGCGGACCAGATGAACTGCGCGTGATTGAACGACACGGGAAAGAGCTCGCTTCCTTGCGGTGACCAAGAGAAGGGGGCGTCAGGAATGCTTGCTCGTTCGCCCCGAAGGTACACCGCAAGGATAGGGGGTCCCCCGTCTTGCCGTGAGGGTTGCTGCCTGGTGTGCTATCAGTGAGCGGATGCTGTCGGTCACTGACATTCATTGGGATCTCAGTGAGATCAAACTCGGCTTCAGTGAGACGATGCGAGGTCTCAGTGAGGCCGCAGTCACTCTCACTGAGCTTCGAGAGCGCCTCACTGAGGAAAATCTTCTCTCAGTGACATAAGATGGAGCCATGGACACTGCACAGGTGCAGCAACGCGTCGACCGCGCACGCGCGCGCTCCTCTGATGACAGCGCTGTCGAGATCAAGGCATCTGCGAAAAACTTGCCCAAGAGCGTCTGGGAGTCCATCTCCGCATTCGCGAACACCAGCGGCGGCCTGATCGTCCTTGGGCTCAGCGAGGACGATGGTTTCACGCAGGCCGACGGTTTCGATCCCTCCAAGGTGGTCAATCAACTCCAAGCGGGGCTGGGAACCGAAGCGCCTAAGGTTCAGCCGGTGCCCAACTACGAGTTGGATGTCATTGACATTGACGGTGGTCAGACTACTGTCGTTGCAGCCCAGATCAGCCGCCTCGACGTGCATCAGGACCTGCCCGGTCCGTGCTTCGTCATCGATAAGGGAATTCAACGTGGCAGCTTTCGTCGCGAGCATGACAGCGACCGTCGACTGTCGCCCTACGAAATCCATCAGATCGGGGAGAGGTGGCAACGTCCAATCGTCGATCGGCAGGCGGTGACCGGGCGCGCCGTCGCCGACTTCGACGAAGAGGCAGTTGAGCGACTGATCAGCCGCCTGGAAAAAGAGAACTCGCGTGCCATCAGTGGAGTGTCAACCACTGCCGAACGCCTAGTAAGGCTCAATGCCGTTACCGCAGGTGGTGAGCCAACTATGGCCGGTTGGCTGACACTGGCCGGATATCCCCAGCAGGAGTTTCCGCAACTGTTCATTGACGTAGCGGTTCATCCGGGAGGAACGAAGTCGAGTGATGCCGAAGTTCGCACAGTAGATCGGCGAATCTGCGACGGACGGATCCCTGACATGATCTCCGACGCTGTTCAGGTCTGCCTGAGGCATCTGTCAGTCCGCACCACCATCGACGGTGTCGAGGGAAGAAATGAATACGAGATCCCCGAGGAAGTTCTGCGAGAGGCGTTCACCAACGCGGTCATGCATAGGGACTACAGCAGCGCCGTGCTCGGGCAACAGGTAGCTGTTGACCTTTTTCGCGACCGGATCGAGATCACCAACCCTGGAGGGCTCTGGGGTGATCGTACAGTCGAGAACATTGCCGACGGTCGATCCACCGCCCGCAACGAGGCCCTGGTGCAGCTCCTTATGCGCGTGCCCATGCGGTCAGGCGGAGTTGTCGCCGAGAACCTTGGGTCGGGTGTCCCACGTATGAACGCCGCCATGCGGGAACACGGGCTCCTCGAACCACAGTTCCGGGCAGAGCCCGGATCGACCTCGGTGACTATCTTTCGGCATGGCTTCCATACAACCGAGTTCCGGAGTTGGCTCGGCACCCGTGAAACCGATGGATTAGGTCGCGACCATATCCGCCTTCTCGCCTATCTCTTCCGGAATGAGAAGGTGAGTGTTTCTGAAGCACGTCACGCACTGCACCTTGACTCCGATGATGTTCGCGTAATCTTGAAGGATTTGGTGGCACGGGGGGTCGTATCCGAGCGGGAGCCGGGACTGTTCGGGATCAACGTCCGGGCCAGGGCTTCGCTGACCGTCACTGAGCAACTCGTGTTCGACGAGATGCATAGCGATCAACCCAGGACGATTGCCCAGCTGGCCCAAGCAACGGGTAAGACAGCGGTCCAGCTACGGCCCGTCCTTCGGTCCTTGGTGGAAAGTGGCCACATCGTAGCGACGGCACCGCCGACGTCCCGTAACCGTGCATATTTGCGGGCTTGAGTCCGCCGCAGTTCGTCAGCGCGCCGAAGCGACCAGCGGTTTCACCATGAACAGGCACGGGTTGTCCTCGCCCCACAGGTCCGTCTCCTCCAGTGGCAGGAACCCGACCTTCTCGTAGAAGCGGCGGGTCTTTGCGTAGCCTTCGTCGGGGTGCGACGCCCCGAGCGTCTTCACCTCCAGCAGCGCCACGCCCCGCTCCCGGGCGTCGGCCTCGATCGCGGCCATCAGCGCGGTGCCGGCACCGCACCCCAAGTACTCCCGGTCCACCGCCATGAAGTGCACCTCTGCGACATGCTCGAAGTGGCGGTCGATGAGGGCCACGCCGATGACGGCCCCGTCGGCCCGCACCGTCCACGTCTCCTTGGTCTCGGCGGCGTCGATGTACTCCTGGTTCGCGTCCGACAGGCCGAACCATTCCGGCAGGGTGGCGATGATCCGCCGAACATCGTCGGGGACGGGCCGGCTGCGCTGCGCAGTCCACTGGGGCATGCGGGGCTCCTTCGTCGAGGGTGGTCCTGTTGATCGTGAGGCCCCGTCGGCCGGGAGGCAACTGATTTTCGGGGGCCGACGGATGCACGCCCGCAATGGCCGATGCGGACTGTGCGCGGGCGGTAAGATCACCTCGGAAGATTTCAAGAAATGGCACCAAGATCCCGACCACTATGTGGTTGAGGATCCGGGCCGGAATCGGAGTCATGGTGATGACAATGTGGAGAATCCGGAGTGAGTGACGAGTTTGAGAATTGGTCGCCGTTCATGGCTGGCCGCTATTGGACCTTTGAAAAAGTGATGGATGCTCTTCGGGCGAATCCGGATCCTGTGGAGCCGGACGGTTGGACGGACTTCCTTTTCGACAGTCTCTCGAACAAGGTCGTTGAGGATCGTGTGGCGATGGCGACCATGATTCTGGATCACGGTGCTGATCCGTCCGTCATTTCGAGGGACGGTGACCGGATCAATTGTTTGCATGTGCTGTTCACGTCCGGTAGCCGGGTGCATGATCCGGCGTTAGAGGCCCCATTGTTGGAACGCCTGCTCGACGGCGGGGCCAGCATGACGCTGCGGTCGCCACGGTTCGGGACGCCTTTCGAGATGATGACGAAGGTCGTTGCGGCAGAGGAATTGCTGTATCCATTCTATGATGTGGTGTTCGCGCGTCCCGATATTGATATGGGTGTGGTGATCGATCCGCCGACGGGAAAGACGCTGGCGCAGAAGCTTCTATCGCCCTTGCGACGTGGTCGCGGACGGATGGAATGCGCCCGGCGTGCGCAGGACTACATCAAGAAGCACGGTCTGCAGGAAGCAGCCGGTGTGAGCGATGAGGACCTGGAAAGGACGCTCAATGAGTGAACCCGTCGAATCCAACTCCAGTGCCGGTGCGTGCGTCCCGCCGAAGTTCCGGGCCTGACACGACGCCGCTGACCCCGTCGGCCTGCGCCTGCTCTCGCCGCCCGGCCGGTCCCCGTCGGCCAGGTCCTGGCCGCCCCGAGCCCGGACCACGTGACCTCGGGGTGACAGGCGGGTTGCAATCCGATCACGGCGCCGGCCCCGCGCCCGGATCCGCGACACCTGCCGCGCCGTCCGCCCGCAACGGTGTGCGCGCAGCGAACTGGGCGGCCGTGATCATCGCCTACATCGTCCTGTTCATCGTGGTCGGCGGCATCGGCACCTCCGTCCTCAAGGACCGCGCCGAGCACTGACCCCGTCGGCCGGGTGAGCTCACCCCGCCCACCCGGCCCGCCCACGCTCGGCGGGCGTATAGCGGCACCCCGTTGTCTATATCGACCTGGTGTGCCGCTATACGCCAATGCTCGCCCTCCCGCTCCGGCCCGGCCGGACGTGGGCGCCCCTCGGCTGCCGCCCGCGCAGCCGTTGGACCCCTCCAGGCGCCTCCAGAAGCCCCGCGGCCGTCCCCCGACCCATACCGACGTGTTCTGTGCCCGATTCGGGCCCTTCACGCGCGTTTGAGAGGGGTATTCCAGCCGCCGATCGGGTAGAATCGTGCAGGTTGAGAATCGGGACGCGCCCTGTGCGGCCCTCCAGGGCCCCGTCGGGAAAACGCGGGCCCGCCAGGAAAAGGGGCCCCGTGGGGACACCACCCGCGCGCCCGCCCGCGCAGAGCGCCCGATCCTTGCACGCGACCAGAAGGAGCTGCTGCGCCAGTGAGCGAAAACACCGCACCCACCCCAGCCGATGCACCCCACTACGAAGCATCGGACATCACGGTCCTCGAGGGCCTCGAGGCGGTGCGCAAGCGCCCCGGCATGTACATCGGCTCCACCGGTGAGCGCGGCCTCCACCACCTCGTCTACGAGATCGTGGACAACTCCGTGGACGAGCACCTCGCCGGCCACGGCTCCTCCATCGAGGTGACGATCCAGGCCGACGGCTCCGTGCGCGTGGTCGACCACGCCCGCGGCATCCCCGTGGACATGCACCCCACCGAGAACAAGCCCGCCGTGGAGCTGGTGCTGACCGTGCTGCACGCCGGCGGCAAGTTCGGCGGCGGCGGCTACGCAGTCTCCGGCGGCCTGCACGGCGTGGGCTCCTCCGTGGTGAACGCGCTCTCCACCCGCCTCGAGGTGGAGATCCGCCGCCAGGGGCACGTGTGGCGCCAGGCGTACGAGCGCGGGGTGCCGACGGGGCCGCTCGACAAGGGGGAGGAGACCGACGAAACCGGCTCCACCCTCACCTTCTGGCCGGACCCGGAGATCTTCGAAACGGTCGAGTTCGACTTCGAAACCCTCCGCAAGCGCTTCCAGCAGATGGCGTTCCTCAACAAGGGCCTGCAGATCTCCCTGACCGATGAGCGCGTCCAGGAGGAGGACGAGGACGAGGAGCACCTCGGCGACCTCGACAACCTCAAGTCCGATGACCCCAAGGACGTGGACGGCATCGAATCCGATGCCGAGCAGCCCGCGGAGCAGAAGGACGCCTCCGCGCCGCGCGTGGTGGTGTACCGCTACGACAACGGCATCATGGACTTCGTCGCCTTCATCAACAAGCAGAAGCGCGCGGAGATCATCCACCCGGAGATCATGTCCTTCGAAGCGGAGGACACCGCGGAGACGATCTCCGTGGAGATTGCGATGCAGTGGACCACCGCGTACAGCGAATCCATCCACACCTACGCGAACACCATCAACACGCACGAGGGCGGCACCCACGAGGAGGGCTTCCGCTCCGCCCTCACCGGCGCCGTGAACCGCTACGCCCGCTCTGCCGGCCTGATGAAGGAGAAGGAGCCGAACCTCACTGGTGAGGACATCCGCGAAGGCCTCACCGCCGTCATCTCCGTGAAGCTCGGCGAGCCGCAGTTCGAAGGCCAGACCAAGACGAAGCTCGGCAACACCATCGCCCGCACGTACGTGTCGAAGGTGATGACCGAGCACCTCGGTGACTGGCTGAACATGCACCCGAACGAGGCGAAGGACGTGGTGAAGAAGGCCCAGTCCGCCGCCGCTGCCCGCGAAGCCGCCCGCAAGGCCCGCGATGCGACCCGCCGCAAGTCCCCGCTGGAGACCGGCGGCATGCCCGGCAAGCTGCGCGACTGCTCCGGCCGCAACCCCGCCGAGTCCGAGATCTTCATCGTGGAGGGCGACTCCGCCGGCGGCTCCGCCGTGCAGGGACGCGACCCGCGCACGCAGGCGATCCTGCCGATCCGCGGCAAGATCCTCAACGTGGAGAAGGCCCGCCTGGACCGCGCCCTCGACAACGCCGAGGTCCGCTCCCTCATCACCGCGTTCGGCACCGGCATCGGCGAGGACTTCGACCCGCACAAGCTGCGGTACCACAAGATCATCCTCATGGCCGACGCCGACGTGGACGGCCAGCACATCTGCACCCTGCTGCTGACCCTCCTGTTCCGCTACATGCGGCCCCTCATCGAACTGGGCCACGTGTTCATCGCGATGCCGCCGCTGTACCGCCTGAAGTGGTCCAACGCCCCCCACGAGTACGTGTTCAGCGACGAGGAGCGCGACCAGCGCCTCACCGAGGGCCGCGCCGCCGGCAAGCGCATGCCGAAGGACAACGGCATCCAGCGCTACAAGGGCCTCGGCGAGATGGACTGGCGCGAGCTGCAGACCACCACCATGGACCGCGATGAGCGCTCCCTCAAGCAGGTGACCGTGGACGAAGCCGCCGACGCCGACGCCATCTTCTCGGTGCTCATGGGCGATGACGTCGAAGCGCGCCGTCGCTTCATCCAGGAGAACGCAAAGGACGTGCGCTTCCTCGACATCTGATGGCAGGCCGACGGGATCCGCAGCGCCCCGGCGCACGACGGAATCCGTCGGCCCCCCGAACGGCAGACGACGAGACTGAGCGCAGATGGAGAGGCACAGAACAATGAGCGATGACGAACTGAACGGCGCAGCCGGCACCGGCCCCAGCAGCGACAGCGGCGAGGGCGGCGCGGACCGCGGCCCGCTGACCGCCCCCGACTCCCTCGAGGTGACCACCACCGAGAGCACCGACATCGACCCCGTCGACGCGGGCGACCAGCTCGTCCAGGTGGACCTCAACAAGGAGATGCAGCGCTCCTACCTCGACTACGCCATGAGCGTGATCGTGGGGCGCGCCCTCCCGGACGTCCGCGACGGCATGAAGCCCGTGCACCGCCGCATCACCTACGCGATGTACGACGGCGGCTACCGCCCCGAACGGTCCTTCTCCAAGTGCGCGAAGGTCGTGGGCGATGTGATGGGCAACTACCACCCGCACGGCGACTCCGCGATCTACGACGCCATGGTCCGCCTCGTGCAGCCGTGGTCAATGCGCTACCCGCTGATCCTCGGCCAGGGCAACTTCGGCTCCGCCGGCGACGACGGCGCCGCCGCACCCCGATACACGGAGTGCAAGATGGCGCCGCTGGCGATGGAGATGGTCCGCGACATCAACGAAGACACCGTTGATATGCAGGGCAACTACGACAACACCATCGACGAGCCCACCATCCTGCCCGCCCGGTTCCCGAACCTGCTCGCCAACGGCTCCTCCGGCATCGCCGTCGGCATGGCGACGAACATTCCGCCGCACAACCTGCGCGAAGTCGCCGACGCCGTCCACTGGCTGCTCACCAACCCCGAAGCCACCAAGGAAGAGCTGCTCGAAGCGTGCCTGGAGCGCATCAAGGGCCCCGACTTCCCCGGCGGCGCCACCATCGTGGGCACCAAGGGCATCGAGGAGGCGTACCGCACCGGCCGCGGCTCCATCACGCAGCGCGCCGTGGTCAGCACCGAGGAGATCAACGGCCGCCTCGCCCTCGTGGTCACCGAACTGCCGTACCTGGTGAACCCCGACAACCTCGCCCGCAAGATCGCTGACCTGGTGAAGCTGGGCCGCCTGCAGGGCATCTCCGACATCACCGACGAGACCTCCGGCAAGACCGGTCAGCGCCTCGTGCTGACCCTGAAGCGGGACGCCGTCGCGAAGGTGGTCCTCAACAACCTGTTCAAGCAGACCCAGCTGCAGGAGAACTTCTCCGCGAACATGCTGGCGCTGGTGGGCGGGGTGCCCCGCACCCTCTCGATCGACTCCTTCATCCGCGAATGGGTGAAGCACCAGATCGAGGTCATCGTGCGCCGCACCCGCTTCCGCCTGAAGAAGGCGGAGGAGCAGATCCACATCTATCGCGGCTACCTCAAGGCCCTCGACGACCTCGACCGCGTGATCGACACGATCCGCCGCTCCCCGGACGCCGACCAGGCCCGCACCGCACTGATGGAGCTGCTGGACATCGACGAGATCCAGGCGAACGCCATCCTCGCCCTCCAGCTGCGCCGCCTCGCCGCGCTGGAGCGCCAGAAGATCATGGAGGAGCACGACCGCCTCGCCGCCCTCATCGAGGAGTACCAGGCGATCCTCGCGTCCGAGGAGCGCCAGCGGGAGATCGTGGGCGAGGAGCTCAGCGAGATCGTGGACCGCTACGGCGACGACCGCCGCACCGAGATCCTGCCGTTCGGCGGCGACATGTCGATGGAGGACCTCATCCCCGAGGAGGACGTGGTCGTCACCATCACCAAGGGCGGCTGGGTGAAGCGCACCCGCACCGACCAGTACCGGGCGCAGAAGCGCGGCGGCAAGGGCGTGCGCGGCGCGTCCCTGCGCGCCGACGACGTGGTGGACCACTTCTTCACCACCACCACGCACCGGTGGATCCTGTTCTTCACCAACCTGGGCCGCGTGTACCGCATCAAGGCGTACGAACTGCCGGAGGCCGCCCGCGACGGCAAGGGCCAGCACATCGCGAACCTGCTGGAGTTCCAGCCGGAGGAGACGATCGCGTCCGTCCTGGTCATCTCCGACTACGACGAAGCGGACTACCTCATCCTCGCCACCCGCTCCGGTGTGGTGAAGAAGACCGCCATGAGCCAGTTCGACTCGAACCGCTCCGCCGGGCTCATCGCCATCAACCTCCGCGAGGTGGAGGGGGCCGACGGGTCCACCGCCATGGACGAGGTCGTGGCGGCGCGCGCCGTCAACGCGGACGACCACCTGATGCTGGTGTCCCGCAACGGCCAGTCCGTGCGGTTCCCCGCCTCGGACGACGTGCTGCGGCCCCTCGGCCGCGTCACCGGCGGCGTGACCGGCATGAAGTTCCGCGACGACGATGAGCTGCTCGCCATGGACGTGGTGCATCCCGGCACGTACGTGTTCACCGTGACCGACTCCGGGTTCGCGAAGCGCTCCCCGGTGGATGAGTACCGGGTGCAGGGCCGCGCCGGCCTCGGCATCAAGGTGGCGAAGCTGCCGAACAACCGCGGCCACCTCGTGGGCGCCGCGATTGTGGAGGAGGATGACGAGGTCCTCGTGCTGATGGAGAAGGGCCGCGTGGTCCGCTCCCGCGTGGACGGCGTGCCGGCGAAGGGCCGCGACACGATGGGCGTGGTGTTCGCCAAGCCCGACCAGGGCGACCGGATCACCCTCGTGAACGTCTTCGCCGAGAGTGAGGACGAGGACGAGGTCGATGAGGCGGAGAAGCCCGACCTGACCGACGCCGACGCCACCGACAGCGCTGACGAGGCCGACGCCTGACCGCGCGGTGAGTACAGCAGGCCGGGCCCGATCACATAGGCTCATCCCGAACACACTCGACATGAGGAGAACTGCGTGAACACGACGGACAGCACCACCCCCCGCGGCTCCAGCAGTCCGGGCGGCTCCAGCAGTTCGGGCAGCTCCGGCGCGGCCGCGGCCGCCGGGTCCGACACCCGCGAAGGCGTGACCCAGAAGCTCTCGAAGGTGCGCGACGCCGTCGCCGGTCCGAAGGGCACGTCCCGCTCCCCGCGGCCGACGGGTTCCGGTCCGGCCGGGTCCGCGTCGAGCGCGAACATTCCCGGCGCGAAGGGCGCTGCCGGCGGCGCCGCGAAGCGGAACCCGCGCCGTGTTCGCCTCACACTGGCGCGTCTGGATCCGTGGAGCGTCATGAAGCTGTCGTTCCTCATCGCGATCGCCGTGGGCGTGGCGACCGTCATCGCCACTGCCGTGCTGTGGATGATGGTCGACGCGATCGGCCTCTGGGACCAGATCAACGAGATCGGCTCGACGATCAGTGAGGACGGCAAGCCGCTGAAGTTCCTCGAGTACTTCCAGTTCGGCAAGATGCTGTCCTACGCGACGCTGTTCTCGATCGTCAACGTCGTCATCATCACCGCGCTGGGCACGCTGTGCGCGTTCCTCTACAACATCGTGGCGGCGCTGCTCGGCGGCCTGAAGGTCACCTTCACCGACAGCTGAGCCCCAGCGGCGGGCGCCGCCCGGCTCCTGCGGCCTCCGTCGGCCCCGTCGGCGCGACTCTCGCGCCCCGCAGCCACCGTTGCCGCCCCGCCGCCGCGCTGTCACCGAGCGGCCACCCACCTGTGGCATGCCTGACACTCCCCGCACATGGTTTGGCCGTGGGCTCGGGGCGGGGTAGAGTTATTCGTCGGTAGGCGATGAGTTCCTGAACGATTCGCACCACCCGGATACGGGCCTATAGCTCAGTTGGTTAGAGCGCTGTCCTGATAAGACAGAGGTCACTGGTTCAAATCCAGTTAGGCCCACTCTCGGAAACGGAGGATCTGATGAAGGTTCTGAAGTGGACACTCGGCCTGGCGGCCGTTGCAGCAGCTGGTGTTGTTGCTTGGCGTCAGAGCGAAGCCGCTCGACTCGAAGAGGATCTGTGGGCTGAGGCTGAGGTCAAGACCTCGCCTTCCACCCGTGACTGAGGTCAGCTAGGCTGACATCACCCTCGGGGGTATGGCGCAATTGGTAGCGCACCTGCTTTGCAAGCAGGGGGTTAGGGGTTCGAGTCCCCTTACCTCCACGTAAGATGAGAAGATCGAAACTTGCCCCGCCTGATGGCGGGGCAGTTTTGTTTCTGCGGTGACGTGGGCCGGGGCATCGATGCGGGTGTGGGCGAGGACGCTGGCTGTGGTCTGCTCGGGGGTGTAGGTGGCGTTCTCTTCGTCGTCGATGGTGATGCGGGTGAACAGGGCGCGGTTGAGGATGCGTCGTTCGGCTGGTTCGCACTTGTTGTAGAGGTCGTTGAGGTCGACCAGGAGTTCGGTGAGCTGTTCCAAGCCTGTTCGGGCCTCGGCGTAGGTGTCGGTGAGGTTGTCGAGCCGTGTGCTGATCTGGTCGAGGCTGGCGCGGATGCGGTCTTGCTCGCTCTTGAGGAGGTCGAGGGGGATCGCGTCGGCGTAGTGAGCTTGGACGAGCTTGAGGCGTTCGGCTTCGAGCTTGTCGCGCTGGGCGGTCAGGAGCTTGCGTTCGTCCTCGCTGGATCCTTCGAGCTGGTCGAACACGTCGTTGAGGACCTTCCGGACGTGCTCAGCCTGGGTCTGGGTCAGGGAGTTGCGCTGGTAGGTGCGTTCGATCTCGGCTTCGGCGCGTTCGGCGAGGATCGCTGAGCGGGTGCAATTGGTGGTCTTGCGGCGTCGTCCGGAGCAGGTGAAGTACTCGTAGCGGTCCCCGGTCTTGTCGCGGGGGCGTTCGATCATGAGCTTGGCTCCGCAGGCGCAGTACAGGGTGCCTTTGAGGTAGTGGTCGTACTTCTGGGGTCGTTCGCCGCGGGCGTTGTTGGCGTCGAGGTTGGTTTGGACCCGCACCCAGGTCTCGGCGTCGACGAGGGGCTGGTGGGTGCCGTCGTAGGCGACGCCGCGGAAGGTGACGGTGCCCTGGTAGTAGGGGTTGGTCAGGATCTTGTGCAGCCCGGTGGTGGTGAGTGGCTTGGCCGGCTGCGAAGGGGTGGGTCGGGTGGTCAGGCCGCGGGCTGTGAGTTCTTTGGCCAGGCGCGACAGGGACCAGTCCCCGGTGGCGTAGGCTGTGAAGGCGAAACGGACGAGGCCGGCGCGTTCGGGGTCGATCTCGATCTCGCGGGACTCGCGTCCTCGGGCGTCGGTGGTGCGGACGTTGAGGTAGCCCAGAGGCGCTTTGGTGGGGGTGCCGCCGATCGCGGCCTTCTGGGTCATGCCTTTCAGGACTTCCTGGGCCAGGTTCAGCGAGTAGAACTCGGCCATGGAGGCCAGGATGCCGTGCATGAGCATCCCTGAGGGGGTCTCGTCGATGTTCTCGGTGACCGAGACCAGGCTGATGTTCGCATCCCGCAGCGCGGCGTGGATCTTGGCGTCATCGAGCCGGTTGCGGGCGAGGCGGTCGACCTTGTTGACGATGCAGTACCGCACCGGATGCGTGGTCGCGTAGTCGAGCATCTCTTGGAGCGCGCGTCGTTGGGCGGTCTTGGCTGACTCACCGGGCTCGATGAACTCCTTGATGATGACCGCACCGAGCTGTTCGGCCTTGCGCTGCGCGGCTTCGCGCTGGGCCGGGATCGACAGGCCCTCTTCCAGCCCATTGCGGGTGGCCTGATCCTTGGTCGAGACCCGCAGGTAGCTGATCGCCGCCACCTTCCCCTCACTCCCGGACGCAGTGGTGTCTGGGCGTGGTGTGGTGCGGGCGAGGCGTCGAAGGCCTGAGATGTCGAGGCCGGAGAGCAGATCGAGTGTCATGGTGACCGCCTTTCACAAGCCCCCACATAACTGGGGGCGGGTGGGGCGCCGGAGGCGGTCACGTCAGAGTCGAAAAGAACACCCCGCGAACGGGGCTTAGCAAGAGTAGGTGCCAACAGCGCCGTAACTTGATTTGGATACAGTTTATCGTTCGGCTACGAGCAGGCGACGAAGATGGGCACCGGACTGCCCGACGGGCTGGTCGCCGGCGGTGCGCAGCGCGATCCGGATCAACACCTCCGCAACCTTCGCGGCATCGATCTCCTCACGCGGCTCATACCGGACGCGCAGGGGCCGATCCGCCTCGACTCGGGCGGTGGTGCGGCGATACCGGCGCACCATCCTCAACCACCCTCGGGACCCGGAACATCGTCGCGAACCTCACCGGTCGCCGGGTCGATCCGGTCATCCAGACTCGCGTAGAAGGCGTCTTCGGCAGCCTGTCGCTCGTTGACCTGGTCGATGACGTATTGGACGAAGTCGGCGTCTCGGTCGGTGATGACGGACTCGTCGTGGGTGGGTTGGGGTCCTTCGCCGGGCCAGGTGGTCTGTCGGGTGGGTCGGTCGCGGTCAAGGCGGGTACCGGAGGCGGTGACCCAGTCACGGAGGCGGTGGCGGGCGTCGGCGAAGTCGCGGTGCCAGCCCAGGGGTGCGGAGCCGTTTTGTTCGGGGTCGTAGGCGCACAGCCAGTGCAGGTGCAGCGCGGACAGCTCCCACAGAAGTTCGGGGTGGCGGTGCCAGTAGGGCGGGATGACCGCGGCGGGTAGGCCGTAGGTGTGGCGGAGCCAGTCGACCCACCGGTTCAGCTCCAGCAGTTCGGCTTCCAGATCCTGCGCCGATAGGAGGTTCCAGTTGATCGGGTGCGGGGGTTCGGGCAGCGCGTTCGCGTCGAACATGTCGGGCTGGTCGTCGAGGATGCCGGGGTCCTCGTACTGGTCGTCGGGATCGGGGCCGTGAGTACTCATGATCAGTCCCCCGGGTCACATGCTGAGGCTGTCGGCTGCGGGCGTGGCCTGGTGGTGCTGGGGTGGTTCGAAGGCCTGCCCAGCCGCCTGACGTTCGAGAGCTTGGCGGGGTGTGCGGTCGACGTCGTAGCGGGTGCGGGCGGTGTCGTGGCCGATCTTCTTGGCGACGAACTCTTCGCCGGCGATGCGTTGTCCGTCGCGTTCGTAGGTGTAGTCGTGGGCGTAGCCTTCGGCGACGAACTGGTCGCCTTTGGTGAAGCGTTCGAAGGCGCGTTCGGCGGTGGCGCGGTAGAGGACGAGGTTGCCGAAGGAGGGTTCCAGTTTGGTGAAGGTGCCGTCTTCTTCGCGTTGGAAGTTCTCCTGGCCGTAGCGGGCGTAGAAGCGGGCATCGCCGCGTTCGGTGTAGGTCAGCTGCGGGTCGGATGCGATGAACCCGGACAGGGATTCCTGGGTGCGGATAGCCATGACGCGGTACCTCTCAACTCGTGGACTGCAGCCCGCTGGTGGTGTGGGCTGCTGGTACCGGTCAGGTGCACCCCGCGACCCCGGTCATGCACGGGGGTTCTGCAGGAGCTGTTCCAGTTCGCGGCGGTTGCGTTTGAGGGTCTCGGCGTCGGGACGGGTGGGCCAGGCGGTCAGGTCGGTGATGATCGGCGGCGCGGAGCGGAGCAGGGTGACGCCGGTGCCGAAGGGGAGGGTGCGGATGCGGTCGGGTGGCAGGATCGGCACCCGCCGTACGGAGCGCTGGTTCGACCTGGTGCCGTGGTCACCGAGGGTGACGGAGTCGGTGTATTCGTCGCGTTCGCCGATGAGGGTGGTGAGGTCTTGGAGGTCGCGACTGTTGGAGGCGCCGCCGAGGATGAGTTTGACGATGGCGGCGTCCCAGATCGCTCCGGCTTGGTGGTCGGACCACTTGTCGCGTGCCTGGGCGAGCGATTGGAGGACGGGTAGGGTGGTGATGCCGGTGCCGCCACCTTCGGCCATCAACGTCGGCAGGGACGGCAGCGGCGCGAGGTTCCCAATCTCATCCAGGGCCAGCAGGAGGGGTGGGTCGAGCCGTGCGCCGGGTGAGCGGGCGGCGAGACGCCGGGCGGTTTCGATGAGGTCTTCGATGAACGCCGCCACCAACGCCGCCGAAGCCCCGGCACCAGCACCCGTGGCGAGCAGGTACAGCGTCCCGGACTCGCGCAGGAAGGTTTCGGGGTCGAATGGGGTCTCGCCCTCGCGGGGTGTGACCGCGCCGAGGACGCGGGGGTCGGCGAGGGCGCCGAGGGCGAGGGCGACGCCTTGCCAGATGGAGTCGCGGGTCTTGGGGTCGGCGTCGATCATCGCCCCCAGCGAGTCCGCCCACCCGGCGGCAGCATCGGGGTGGTTGGTGAGGATCGCGACCGCTTCAGCAGCGGCGGCAGGGTCGAGAGTCCACCGGAACAAGTCCGCCGGCTTCCGAGAGTCCAACGCCGCGGCGTGGAGGAGGGCTTGGAGGGCCGTGCGGGTCTTGCCCTCCCAGAACCCACCCGACTCCACACCACCAGCCGACAACCCGGTGGCAGAAGCCAGCCCGGTCGCGCGGATCATCGCCGTCAGCGGATCCTCACAGCCGCGGACGGGTGACCACCGCATCCCCGCCGGGAGTACTCCGGCCAGGCGCTGGGGATCGAACACCGCCACCGGGCCACGACGCTGCCGGGCGCGGAGGGTGGCGGTGAGATTGTCGGGGCGCGTGCTGGTGGTGACCACGGGGCCGGGGGCGTCGAGGATGGCGGGGATGACGACGTGCAGGCCCTTGCCGGAGCGGGGCGGGCCGATCAGCAGAATCGAGTCCTCCACACTCGCCCACACCCCCTGCCCCTTCGACGACCCGAGCCGATACCCCACCTCACCCGGCGTCGGGTCCTTCAGCGACGGCCGCAACGTCGAGGCCCGTTTCAGGAGAGCTTTGTCGGAGGCGACCTGGGCGACCTCGTGCCGCGTCGTCGTGCCCGCCAACCGATGCGGATCCACCACCTGAGCATGGGAGCGACGCCGCCAGGCGACCCATCCCCAGCCCGCGAGTGCGACCAGCCCGCCCAGAGCGACGATGGTGGTGACCCAATAGGCAACGGGGCTGAGACCAGGCGCCCCCAACGCGACTGCGGGGTTACCGGGGTCGAATAACACCCCGGCACCGGCGGCCCAGCTCGCTGTGGGCTGGGGTGCTCCGGTGAGGAACGCGGCGACCGACCCGGCCGCGCGGAGCACGAGGGTGAGCAGGAACAAGGCGTTGAGGCCGATGAGGGCGGCGTTGGTCAGTTCCTCACCCATCGACCCACTCTGCCGCTGCGAGGTACTCATCGCGTCTCCTGCACGATGACGGTTCCGGAGGCCCGTCCGACCACCACCACCGGACCCAAGGCAGTGTCGGGTGGGGTGATGGTGCCGTTCTCATCCGCCGCGACTTCCTCGGTGATCTGGGCGAGGAGCACCGTCTCACCGGGCAAGAACCCCACCAGCCGGCCCGAATCATCTGTCGGGGGCGCTGGAGTGTCCGCAGCGGCTTCCTCGTCGGCAGGGGCCGGGACGTCCGGCTCGGGTTCGGGGGCGCGGCGTGGTCGGTGGGCGTGGATGATGTCGGTGAAGTGACTCCCGTCGGACTCATACACATCCACTCGCACGGGAATACGGCGCTGCTCGGTGAGGTCATCAAGGATCGCTGCGAAGTCACCCCGATCCCACACCTCACCGGCCGGCGGAAGATGCGGTTGCTGGTCGACGGTCACCGTCAGGGTGCCGGTGATGTCGACGGTGATGACCACGTGCCGCAACACCACCGGCACCGTCTCGCTCGGGTCGTTGCGGCGGTGTCTCAGGGCGGGAAGCTTGGGCATTACTTGACTCCTGCGGTGAGGCGGCGGCTGGTGTCGAACAGCTCCAGCTCGCCGGGGTGGAGCTGGTGCTGGATCACGAACGAGCGGTTCTTGATCCGCCACAGCCCCTGACCCACGCCAAGGTTTGGCAGCAGGGTCTGTTCGGTGCCGGTCAGGCCGAGGGCGGTGGCGGTGGGGCCGAGCTGGTCGGATTCCTGGCGGTAGACGATCCGCGTCTCCGCATTCGCCAACAGACTGTTGGCCAGCGAGCGCATGGCGGAACCTTCGTCGCCGACGTTGTCGAGGTCGGAGAGTTTGTGGAAGATCAGCATGTTCGCGATCCCGTAATGCCGGGCCAGACGCCAATGCGCATCCATCCGCTTCAACAACGCCGGATGGGACATCAGCCGCCAGGCCTCGTCATAGATCACCCACCGCTGCCCACCGTTCGGGTCCAATAGCGCGGATTCCATCCACGCCGAGCTGCAGGTCATCAACACGCTGATGAGGGTGGAGTTCTCGGTCACCCGGGACAGGTCCAGGCTGATCATCGGCAGATCCGGGTCGAACGCCACGGTGGATGGGCCGTCGAACAGGCCAGCGAGGTCACCGGCCACCAGGCGCCGCAGCGCGTGGCCGACCAGGCGCCCGTCTTCAGCCAGGCGCCCGTCGGGGTCGTGGCTGGGGGCGAGGATGTGGTCGACGACCATGGGCAGGATCGGCACCTCGTTCTCCGCCACCGTCGCGGTCAGGGCGAGGTCGATCGCGGTGTGTTCCAACGGCGTCAGCCCCCGCGCCAGCACTGTTTCGGCCAAGGCTCCGATCAGGTCACGGCGCCGGGACGCGACGGTGCTCGCCCACTCCTGGTCGGTGAGCCCACCGGGGCGGTGCCCCTCATCCAGGGGATTCAACCGGCTGTGGAGGCCGTGGCCGAGCACGATCGCCTTCCCACCCACCGCTTCGGCGACCGCGGTGTGTTCGCCCTTGGGGTCGCCGGGAACGTAGACGCGGCGCCCGAACGGCAACGACCGCGTATACAGCGACTTCGCCAACGACGATTTGCCCGATCCGACGATTCCCGCCAGCACCAGGTTCGGGGCGGTGATGATCCCGCGGGCGTAGAGGACCCACGGGTCGTAGACGAAACTGCCACCCGAATACAGGTCCTGCCCGACGAACACCCCATCCGACCCCAGGCCGCCTTCGGCCATGAACGGATACGCCCCGGCCAACGTGGCCGAGGTGTCCTGATGCCGCGGCAACCGCAACGGTCCCGGCGACCGCAACGCCGCCGGCCCCGCCTCGCCCGGCGCCGGCAGAAACGTCGTCGCCTTCCGCTCCTCCCGTTCCGCCAGCGCTTTCGCCTTCGCCGCCTCCCGCTCGACCCTGGCCCGCTCAGCCTGCAGCCGGGCCGCAGCCTGACGACGAGCCTTACGAGCTTTCCGCCGCTCCGCAGCCGGGGACACCAACACCGCAGCGTGCAGCCGTTCCTTCTCGCCACTCACAGCGACCGCCCCACCGAAGACGACGCTGCGCCGCCACCCACCTTGGGTGCGAACCAGTCCGTACCGTCAGCTGCTCGACGCGGAGACTCGGGCGTGACCCCACTGAGAGCGTCCCGTGCCGCCACCACGTCCTCGTCGTAACTGGGGTCAGGGACGGTGTCGGGGTGTTCGCGGACCAGCCCGACATACCCCATCTGCGGGTTGTAGGTCAGAACATACCCGTCGGCCTCGAAGCTGCGATCCCACTGCCCACCCGGCAGCTCGTCGTACACCTCACCGTTCACGAACGCCGCCGCGGTGGTTTCGTCGCCGAAGTCCCACTGCGCCAGATGCGCAATCCCCGCCTGCACCCCCTCTACATCAATCAGCTCCAGCACCTCATCGGCCTCGGGGCCCTGGAGGAACACCACATTCACCCACCGCCGCGAACGCTCGGGCTCAGGGATGGTGTGGGTGTGCCAGGCGATCCGACCGGAGGCTTCGTGCGCGCGCATTACCCGGTCAGCGACCTCATCCAGTCCGTCGGCGGCCTGATGCAACTCATCTGCCGCTGCCAACGCCACCGCCTCCGCCGGCGCGCGGTCATCGGTGAACGCGATGTCGCGGTGATCAGCATGAGCACGAGACAGCTGGTCCAGCACCTGCCGCAACAGCCGCACCGACCCCGACACCTCACCCAACAACCGGTACATGTCAACCGGATCCTCAAACGCGCGAGTCGCGTGCGCCAACCCACGCAACCCCTCATAGGCCTCAGCAGCATCAGCAACCGGATCAACAAACGTCGCCATCCCAACAGTCCTCTCTACGCAGCGGCGGATTGCCTACGAGGGAGGTGCGCTCGGCTGCACGCAGGAAATGTCAGAGGTGGCCGCCAGACTGAAGGCAGCGCAGAGAGGAGAAGACGTGATCGAAACCGTCAAAGCCCTGCCCGGGCTCATCAAGGACTGGAAGACCAACAGTGATCTGATTTACCAACTCGTTGGATGCCTCGCTGGGGTGCTGACAATTGCCGCGTACGTTCGCGAGCAACGCCCCAGTGAGGTTCTCGCAGCCGCCATGAACGCCATTGGGGCTTCGGGGGTCGGAGGGTGGTTCGAGTCCGGCCTCCCACCTTTACTTGCCGAGCCGCATGTTGAGGCAAGCCGCACACTCGTGTCGCTGGCAGCATTGGCTGTCCTGGCGATGCTGATCAAACCATTCTTCAACGCCAAGCGTGACGACTGGCCTATTGACCTTCAGGCTCGAGGACTCTTGGGCTCGCGCGCAGCAGCCACGACGTGGGTGTTGCTCATGCTCGCTGCTCAATTCGCGTCCATAGCGTGGGTGGTCGAGTGGCTGCGTTCACAAGTGCAGGTCGCTGTGATTGTTACCGTCGTGACCGCTTTGATTCTCGGACTGGCATATGTTGCTGCGCGCAGACTCCAGATGCACAGCCTTCTCGATGCTGCTGGCGGCTGGCTCACGCACATGGTGGCGAGAGTAGGCGCAGTCGTGATCATGACGGGATTCGCCTTGGCGTTCGCCGTCATCGGGCCAGTCATAGGTGCCGCATCCTGGCTCTGCACAACAGAGTCTGATGCGTATTCAGATACCAAGCGACGGGTCGCACAAGAACTCGCCCGTTCGCAGCAGCCAACCGGAGCTATCCGGCTGTCGTCGCAACCAGAGGCGTCAGACTTGGCGGCATAGGGGTAGGGCTGCGGCGGTGAAGGCTTGGGCTTGTTGTCCGGCGAGGAGTCGGGTTTCGAAGTTGGCTTGGATCGCGGCTTGTTCGAGGGCTGCGACGTGGGCGTCGAGGTCTTCGATCGTGGTGGCGGTGACGGTGATCAGGCCGGTGTAGCGCAGGATGCCGTGGCCAGCGGTGAGGTCGGCTTCTTGCTGGAGAACATCGTGGTACTCAGCCGTCTGGGCGGCATCCTCGATCTGCCCGATTTTGGCGCGTTGGGCTTGGTCGGAGATGTGCTCGACCTTCTTCTTGCGGATGTCGCGGGCGGCCTGGTCGGACCGCATGGGAGTGCAGATCAGGGAGAACGACCGTTGGATCCCGCTGGAGAGCAGGATGGGTGAGAGGAAACCTGGGTAGACCATGGAGCGCGGCCATTCACTGATCCACAGCACCGCATGGTGGGCGGAATCGGTGCGGATACGACCCCAGGTCTCGTTGACCGCGACCGGTCCGGCGGTAGCGAGTTGCTGGCCGATCTCGCCGTGGCGTTCCAAAGTGGCGGCGATCGCGGGGTCGTAGGCCGAGCGCAGGATCACGGCGATCTGTCCGGGGGTGAGCCAACCGGAAGGGGTGAGGTCGGCTGAGCGGAGCGCGGCGGTAAGGGTGTTCATCTCTTGACGCAGGGCGGCAGCTGCTCCACGGATCCCGCCGCCCGCGGTGCGGATCTGCCTCGCCGCGTTTCTCATGTCGAGGGATACGGAGAGTGTGGTGGCGTGGCGTTCGCCGGCGGGTCCGGCGCGGTCGATGAGTTCGGCGTAGGTAGTGGCAGCCCAGCTCGTGTCCTCGGGCTGGCCATGGGTGGTCCACCATTCGGCGAGCCCGGTGCCGGAGTCGGGCAGGGTACGTTCCAAGATTTGCAGGGTGGCGATCCTGCCGGAGCGGCAGACGGTGGCCAGGACGCGGCCCCAGGCGGTGACGCGGCGTTCTTGTTCGGCGGGGTCGAGGAGCACGAACGCGGGGTGGGTGATTTCGCACACCACCGTGAGCGTGTTCTGGTGGGGGTCGTGGATCATGCCCGCCCCCGTGGTCGGATCCTCGTACTCACGCAGCCGCGCCTGGTCTCCAGGTAGGGCGAGGGTTCCGGCGGGGCGTGGGGTGACGATGCGACGCCGGTAGAGGAGTTGGCCGATGGTGGTGCGGTAGACCCACCAGCCGGCCACGGGCACCCACTCAATGACCGGGCGTCCCGCGACAGGTACCCAGGTGAGGAGGACGGCGGTGGCCCAGATGGGGGCGGTGTAGGCCAGCCACATCCCGCCCCCCGCGTACAGGGCGGTGACGATGGTGGCGATCGCGATCCCGACGGTGACCAGCTGGGCCGCGGACAGGCCAAGCAGGATGCCGCGGCGGGTCAGGCGGGAGAATTTCACCGGCACCAGCTCCGAACCGGTCGCCTCCGGGTCGTGGCTGTTGTTCTTGTTGCGGCGGCTCATGACTGCGGCTCCTTCCCTGCACTCGGTGGTGGGGTGTCAGCTGGTGGCGGGTTCGGCACCGGCGCGGACGGCGCCACCTGCTCACCCCCACTCGGTGAAGACGACCCCGGTTGTGAGCTTGAGGGGCTGGGAGGGGCG
>NZ_JAKRNG010000016.1:0-53965 GCF_022347125.1 Helcobacillus sp. ACRRO | reverse complement strand
GACCCCGCGACCCCCTCACCGTCATCCGCCCCCACCGTGCGCGGCATTCCCTTGACGGAGGTCCCCGACCCGATCGAGCTCGGCATCGGGGAGAGCATCTCCATCGAACTGGGGCACTCCCACCCGTCCGTGGGCATGCAGTACTACGTGGTCATCGGCGATCAGCGCCACCGCTCCCGCATCGATGACCCCACCATCGGCGCCGAGATCACCCACATCTCGGCTGACCCGGGGCCGATTGAGCCCGGTGGGGACCGCGGCCACAGCGTCCTCACCATCACCGGCACCGCCCCCGGCGAGCAGGAGGTCCGGGTGCTCTACTGCTTCCAGTCCGCGCCGGACCAGAACGGCTCCTGCGACCAGAGACGGGTGGGCAGCGCCGAAGGACTCACCGATGAGACCTTCCGCGTCCGGGTGGAGGAGTGAGCATGATGGACACGACGCACCTGAACCGCCGCATGCTGCTCGCATCCGTCGGCGCCCTGGGCATCACCACTGCGACCACCGGCTGCGGAATGCTCGGCATCACCCGCGGCAGCCGGCCCGGGCTCGAGGGGGCGCCCAGCGACAAGCGGCCCGGGCTCGATGGGGTGCCCAGCGAGGTGGAGCCGGTTCTGCACAGCGATGTCAGCGGCCCCCTCGAACTCTGGAAGCGGGAGAACGCCCTCATCGACCTCGGTGTCTCCCACCCGTCCGTCGGGAAGGGCTTCAGCATCGTCGGAGCCGTCGACGGCGTCTACCGCGACAGCATCCTGGAAGCTCGGGTCCGCCACGTCTCGAAGGAGCGGAACAACGGCGCCGGTGGCCGCGCCGGTGGCGACGGAGGCCGCTCCTACCTGCACGTGTGGGCGAACGGCGGCATTGCCGGCACGGTCGATCTGCGGGTGGTCTACTGCTTCCGCGATCGGCCCGACCAGAACGGGACGTGCGATCAGACCTACGCCAGGCCCGGCGAGGACGTCGTCGATACGACCTTCACGATCCGCGTCATGTGAGATAGCGGTACATCGGGTCCATCGGGTCGATCCGCTCGATCGGCATGTTCGACGTTGCGATCCGTGCCAGCAGCGGCTCCAGGTTCTCCCGGGCGCCCAGTTCGATGCCGACCAGCGCCGGCCCCTGTTCACGGTTGTTCCGCTTGATGTAGTCGAACAGGACGATGTCGTCGCCCTCGCCGAGGACCTGGTCGAGGAACCGGCGCAGCGCGCCCGGCTCCTGCGCGAACGTCACCAGGAAGTAGTGCTTCAGTCCCTCGTGCACAAGGGATCGCTCCACCACTTCGTTGTAGCGGGACACATCGTTGTTGCCACCGGAGACCACCACCAGGATGTCCCCGTCGGCCTCCCCTTCGGGGCGGGCGGCGGCCGACGGGTCCTGCCCCTCAGCCGTTGCCTCCCCGGGGACGGCGCGGGTGGTGACCGCGGTCGCCGCCAGCGCGCCCGCGGGCTCCGCGATGATGCCCTCCACCTGGTACAGGTTCAGCATCTCGGTGCAGACAGCGCCCTCTTCGATCGCGATCAGCTCCGGTGCGATTCGGTCCACCAGCTCCAGGTTGGCGCGGCCGGCGCGGCGCACCGCGGCGCCGTCGATGAACGAGTCGATCTCCGCGAGGGTGACTGGCTTGCCCTGCCGCACCGCGGTCGCCATCGACACGGCACCGGCGGGCTCCACCCCGACGAGGCGGACCGACGGCATGCGCTCCCGCAGCCACGCGCCGGTACCGGCGATCAGACCGCCGCCGCCGACGGGCACCACGACAGTGCCGATCTCGCTGCCGAACTGCTCGCGGGCCTGCGCGACTGCTTCGCGCACCACCGTGCCCTGACCGGTGATGACAGTCGGGTCGTCGAACGGCGGCACCATCGTGGCGCCGGTGCGCTCCGCATCGGTGTGGGCGGCCTCAGCGGCGTCGTCGAACGTGTCACCGGTGAGGACCAGCTGCACCCATTCGCCGCCGATGGCGAGGATGCGCTCCCGCTTCTGCTTCGGGGTGCGGGTGGGGACGTAGATGCGGCCCTGGATCTTCAGCCGGTTGCAGGCGAACGCAACGCCCTGCGCATGATTGCCGGCGCTGGCTGTCACCACACCGGCGGTCCGCTGTTCCGGCTCGAGGCCCGCGACGAACAGGTAGGCGCCGCGGATCTTGTAGGAGCGCACCGACTGCAGGTCCTCCCGCTTGAGGAACACGTTGCGGCCCGAGATCTCCGAGAGCCGATGGGAGCGCTCCAGCGGGGTGCGGCGGACGACTCCGGTGAGGATCTCCGCGGCCTGGTCGATAGCGTCCGCGGTGACGTCGGCGGGGGATTCGATTCTCACGGGGTGCCTCCTTCGGGCAGGACGAGGCCGGTGGCGACGGCGGCGACGCCCTCGCCGCGGCCGGTGAGGCCGAGCCCGTCCGTGGTGGTGCCGGCGATGGACACGGGGGCGCCGAGCGCTTCGCTCAGCACCTCGGTCATCTCCTGCCGACGGGGCGCCAGCTTCGGCCGGTTTCCGATCACCTGCACGGACGCGTTGAGGATTTCGAAGCCGGCGGCGCGGACCCGGCGGGCGGCTTCGCGGACGAGGCGCTCACCGGACGCGCCGGCGAACTCCGGGTCATCGGTGCCGAAGTTGGAGCCGAGGTCGCCGATGCCGGCGGCGGATAACACGGCATCGCAGACGGCGTGGGCGGCGACGTCCGCATCCGAATGGCCCACGAGGCCGACTTCGCCCTCGAAGAGGACACCGCCGATCCAGAGGGGCCGGTCGGAATCGGGGGCGGCGAAGGCGTGCACGTCCGTGCCGATGCCGATGCGCGGGTGGGCCATGGGAGTCCTTCCACAGCGGGGACGGGGAACCAGGTCAGTCTAGGCGGCGCCGTGCGCCTGGATCAGATCGACCAGCGAATCGATGACGTGGTCGGAACCGGTGCCCAGCAGCAGCGGCATCCCGGACACGACCGGGATCCCGAGTGATTCGGGCAGCTCCACGGTGGAGACCACGATGTCCGCGCTGAAATAGGGGGAGAGAAGGTCCATCACGGTGGCCTGACGGACACGGGCGGCGATGTCCCGTTCGGCCAGGCAACGGCGGACCTC
This sequence comes from Helcobacillus sp. ACRRO, assembly GCF_022347125.1. Lineage (NCBI taxonomy): Bacteria > Bacillati > Actinomycetota > Actinomycetes > Micrococcales > Dermabacteraceae > Helcobacillus > Helcobacillus sp. ACRRO. The sequence continues at coordinate 50,888 of NZ_JAKRNG010000016.1, read as the reverse complement.
CTGGGTCAGGCGCACCGAGGTGGCGACACCGGATCCCCCGACAATGGCAATCGTGAGCAACAGGGTTCTTTCGCGAAGCGTGGACGTGGCAGTGGAGTGCTGTGGTTCTCCCCACCCTATGACACTGTGTGAACCGGCGCGAGTGGACCCGACCACGTGCGCCCACCGCGGCGGCCCGCCTCTGGATGCGCTCGCCGCCTACACTGGAGGGGTGAGTGACCATCGCCCCGCTGCTGCGCCTGCCCCGAGCCCACCTGTTCGCGGCGGCGCTGACCGGCCCCTCGCCGCAGGCGTGGTCCTCGCCGGCGGCAGCGGGTCCCGCTTCGGCGCCGGCATCAACAAGGCATTCCTCACCCTCGCGCACCGCAGCATCGCCAGCTGGTCCCTGCTCTCGATGGCGGCGGTGGACGGCATCGGCCCCCTCGTGTTCGTGGTCCGCCCCGAAGATCGCGACCACGCCGAGCACACGGTGGCCCGCGAACTGGGGGAGCGGCGTGTGGAGATCATCGGCGGCGGCGCCACCCGCCAGGAGTCCGAGCTGCAGGCGCTGCGCCACCTCGCGGACCGCATCGAGAGCGGCGCGGTGGACACCGTGCTGATCCATGACGCCGCCCGGCCGCTCGTCTCCCGCGGCCTCATCGCCACGGTCCTGCGCACGGCGCGCCGCCACGGCGGGGCGCTGCCCGGATTCCATGCGGACGACATCGCGGCGCTCGCACCGAGCGACGGCGCGGACCGGCTCGCCGCCGAGCAGCCGTTGGGCGACCTGATCCGGGTGCAGACCCCGCAGGGCTTCCGTGCCGATGCGCTCCTGGAGGCCTACGAAGCAGCGGCCCGCGACGGGTTCGCCGGCACCGACACCGCCTCCTGCATCGAGCGGTACACCACCACCCCCGTGCAGTGGGTGCGCGGGGAAGCGGAGAACTTCAAGATCACGTTCGCGCAGGACCTCGCGCTCGCCACCGACGTGGTGCGCGCCCACGGACTCGCCCCCGGCCGCTGACGCGTCTGATCCGGCGCCGCGAACGGCCGCGGTCGCCGAAGAGTGCTGATCCGCTCAGGCGGGCCGACGGGGCCCGGACGTGTCACGGGCCAGCCCCAGCGCGATCTGCGCACGCCACAGGGACAGCTCATCGGTCATCGGCTCACCCGCATGGGAGCCGTCCACGACCACCACGTCAGCGCCGATCGCCTGCATCTCCCGCACCGCCGACTGCGTGGTCCACTCATGCTCCAGCGCCCGCTCCAGCAGATGCAGATCCACCACGATCGGGGACTGCAGAGCGGTCAGCGACGCCCGCTCGATATTGGTCAGCTGGTCGCCCCGCACGCTCTTCACCGAATCCGTCACCGGGATCCCCGGCACCGCACAGACGGCGCCGTCGCGCCACGCCTGCACAACGGAGCGGACCGTCGCCTCGGTGGTGAGGGGGCGGCCCGCGTCATGCAGCAGGACTCCGTCGGCCCCCTGCTGGCTCGCCCACTGAGCGAGCACGCGGCAGACGTCCTGCGGGTGAGCGGTCGCGGCGGCCAGCGCCGCCGTCCCCGCGATCTCGGCGTGGTCACTGCTCGCACGGCCGGGGGCGGCCGTGATCAGGCCGACGCGGCCGCCGGCGACCGACGGATCCACCACGGTGTCCAGGGAGCGCACGGCCCGCTGGACAAGCGACATCCCGCCCAGGATGCGCCCTCCGGGGACGTCGGAGGAGTCAGCGCTCGCGGCGCTGACGGCACATGCCAGACGGGATGTCATCAGCTGGTCAGCTGGGCTCAGGATGCGAGGACCTCGTCGAGGATCTCGTCAGCGCGCTCCTGGTCGACGTCCTCGGCGAGCGCGAGCTCGCTGGTGAGGATCTGGCGAGCCTTGGAGAGCATGCGCTTCTCACCGGCGGACAGGCCGCGATCCTGGTCGCGGCGCCACAGATCGCGGACGACCTCGGCGACCTTCTTGATGTCACCGCTCGCCAGCTTCTCGACGTTAGCCTTGTACCGGCGGGACCAGTTGGTCGGCTCCTCAGTGTGCGGCTGACGGAGGACATCGAAGACCTCCTCGAGACCCTTCTTGTCCACGACATCGCGGACACCCACGAGCTCAGCGTTCTCCGCCGGAACTTCGATGGTGAGGTCGCCCTGCGCCACCTTCAGCTTGAGGTAGGTGCGCTCGACGCCCTTGATGGTGCGCTGGTTGACCTCTTCGATCAGAGCAGCGCCGTGGTGTGGGTACACAACGGTCTCGCCCACAGAGAAATTCATGTCATCGGCCCCTTTCATCCGCTCTATCCTAGCAAACCCCCGATGTGCTAGGGTGTGCGCTCCACATCACGGCGAGCCCGTCCCACGGCCCGCCCCCGCGGGGAGGACAGGGCCGGGCGGGGTGTCGGCGCCCACGCGCGGGGCATGCCAGGTCGAGCCGATGACGCCCTGAGAATACTGGTACCCTTGGGAGGTCGAAGGCCGCCCGGCCGTCCCTTTCCCCTCCCGAGGAGTGAGCGTGAAGATCCGTCGCCCGTCTGCCCGCATCGCCGCAGCGGTCGCCTCCGTCGGCATCGCAGTCGTGATGTCCGGCTGCAGCAACCTGAATCCCATTCAGACCCACGAGTTCTACCAGTCCGCGGAGGGCACTGTCGCGAACGTGTACCCCGCTGGTCCGGGTGAGCCCGTCGGCCTGCGCAACATGCTGATGATCAAGACGGACGACGGCGCGGGCCTGTTCACCGGCACCCTCTCCAACGACACCGCCGAGGAGCAGACCGTCGAGATGACCGGCAAGGCCGGCGACACCGAGCTCTTCTCCGAGACCGTCACCATCCCCGCCAACGGCACCGTCGACCTCGGCGAAGGGGAGCACCAGGCGATCAAGGTCGACCAGCTGTCGGGCATCGAAGCCGGTGACAACATGCAGGTCACCTTCTCCGCCGCCGGTTCCGAGGACACCGTCACCGTGGCGGTCCTCGACACCTCCCTGCCGTACCTCAAGGAATACGTCGAGGGCCTCACCACCCAGCAGTGAGACCCTCGTCGCTGTGACCGGCCGGCCCGGTCAGGCGTCCTCGAACTTGTATCCGAGCCCGCGCACCGTCACCAAGGTGCGCGGGTTCTTCGGATCCTCCTCGATCTTCGAGCGCAAGCGCTTCACATGCACGTCGAGGGTCTTGGTGTCCCCCACATAGTTGGAGCCCCACACGCGGTCGATGAGCTGACTGCGGGTGAGCACGCGGCCGGCATTGCGCAGCAGGAACTCCAACAGGTCGAACTCCTTCAGCGGCAGCTGCACGCGCTCACCGCGCACGCTCACCACGTGGCGCTCAATGTCCATCCGGATGCCGGCGGCTTCGAACACGCCGTCGTCCTCCGCCTCATCCGCGGCCGCACCGGCAGCGTCAGTGCTGCGGCGCAGCGCCGCCTTTACGCGCGCCATCAGTTCACGGGACGAGTACGGCTTCGTCACGTAGTCATCGGCGCCGAGCTCCAGACCGAGGACCTTGTCGAACTCGTCGTCCTTCGCGGTCACCATGATGACCGGGACGCTCGAGGTGCGGCGGATCTCGCGGCACACATCCGTTCCGCTCATGCCGGGCAGCATGAGGTCCAGCAGGACCAGGTCCGCGCCGTGACGGTTGAAGATCGCCAGACCGTCCACGCCGTTGTCCGCAACTGCCACCTCATGGCCCTCACGCTGCAGGGCATAGCTGAGGGGATCCGAGAACGACTCTTCGTCTTCGACGACAAGGATGCGGGCCATGCTACGAATTCTCCTTCATTCGGGCACCGGCTGCCACCGGAACGGACAGCTCGGGGATCTGGAGGGTGAACGTGGAGCCGGCATCGAGCACCGACTGGGCGTTCACACTGCCGCCGTGGTCATTGGCGATGTGTTTGACGATCGCGAGGCCCAGGCCGCTGCCGCCGCGGGCGCGCGAGCGGGCCTTGTCCACGCGGAAGAACCGTTCGAAGACGCGCTCCAGGTCCTCGGGGCTGATGCCCATGCCCTGGTCGCGGACTGACACCTCGATCATGCCGTTGTGGCGGCGCGAGCAGATCGTCACGGTCGAGGACTTCGGCGAGTAGGTGACCGCGTTGGCGATCAGGTTCGACAGCGCCGTGATCAGCATCGACCGGTTGCCGTACACCAGCAGATCGTCCTGCGCCTGGTTCACGAGGCGGATGCCGGCGCCCTCCGCCACGGTCTGGTTGACGGTGATCGCCTGCTCGGCCACATCCGCCATCGACACCTCGTCGGCGTCCTGCAGGGCACTGGAGCCCTGGATTCGGGACAGTTCGATGATCTCGCGCACCAGGGAGCTCAGTCGTGTGGACTCCGACTGCATGCGCTGTGCGAAGCGGCGCACCGCGACCGGGTCGTCGGCGGCGTCCTCCATCGTCTCGGCGAGGAGGGCGAGGGCGCCGACTGGGGTCTTCAGCTCATGGGACACGTTCGCAACGAAGTCGCGGCGAGTGGCCTCCACACGGGTGGCGCGGGTGAGGTCGTCCGCGAGCAGCAGCACGTGGTCGGCGCCGATCGTGCCGATCTTCACGGAGATGATGCCGGTGCCGTCGGCTTCGTGGGAGCGGCTGAGCTCCAGGGTCTGGTCGCGGTATCCGCCGTTGGAGCCGACGTCCGTGACCATGTCGATGAGGACGGGGGAGGCGAGGCGGGGGTAGTCGCCGTTGGTGGCGCGGACGATGCCGTAGCTGAATGCGAGGGGCGAGGCGCGGACCACGTCACCGGTGCGGTCCAGCAGCACGTGGGCGGTGGAGATGATCGTGAGGATCTCGGAGGTGACGTCTGCGACGGCCTGGTGCGGGCGCGGCATGTCGACCGTGCGGCGCGAGTCGTTGCGCTGCAGGGCGACCATGGCGGCCACGCCGAAGACGACGCCGATGGCACCGGCGATGAGAAGAAACAGGAGATCCACCCTTCCACCCTAATCCGTCCGTTGAGCGGTCCGGTCGTCGGGGCGGCTGGCTGCACGGGGCCGATCGGAGGAATTCACGGCTCGTTCACTTGGAGGTCACGGAGGGATCAAGGTGGGCCACAGACGAGTGGGCCCGGCCACCTCCGCGCAGGGGCGGGGGACCGGGCCGTTCAGCGGAGATCCGCTGGCTGTGGGGCCAACGGATGCCGGGGCGTCAGCCGCGGTTCATCGGCGGACGGCGGTGCGCCAGACGGTCAGCACCGCGCTCCGCGCCCCGCTGAGCCGCCAGCTGCAGAGCCGCGATGACCGCGCCCGAGAGGACCGTGTAGAGGCTGATCTTCCACACCGGCAGGGCGTCGTAGGAGGACTCCATCGCGCGGATCTCCTGCTTCGACGCGCCCTGCTTCTTGGCGCGCTTCATCTCCTCCTTGAGTGCCTTGTCGTTGTCCTTCTGCACCTTCGACGTCGGTGCCTGCTCTCCGAACACGACTCCCCAGGCGCCGTTGACGAGCTTCGTGCCGATGACGCCGGCGAGTGCGCTGGCGGCGGTCATCGCGAGCTTCGTGGCGATGCCGTGGTTCTGCTTGGCCATGGATATCTGCCCTTCTGTGGTTCCGGATGCGCGAGAGAGTCTACGCGCCGCGCCTGGCCGGGCACCGGGAGGCCGGGCCCGGCCGGGCGCTGTGCGCGGGACTCAGAGGTTCTCCTTCGCCCATTCGTCCAGGCGGTCCTCCTTCAGCGCGGTGCGGAACTTCTCCATTCCGGCGTCGTCGGTCGCCACCACGGACGCACCGCCCGAGGTGGTGGTGGGGTCGCCGTGCGGCATGGAGCCGTAGGTGATGTCCTCCGAGCGGAGACCGCGGTTCGCCAGCCCCAGCTGCGCCACCTTCGTACCGGTGAGGCCGTCGTCCACCGTCATGTACGGGGTGATGTCGCCGGCGAGCTGCTGGATCTTGTTCGGATCGGACAGGGTGTCCCCGGAGAGGATCTTCCCGACCAGAGCGCTGAGCAGCGCGCGCTGGTTGGCGTTGCGGTCGAAGTCGCCGCCCGGAAGCTGCTTGCGCTGGCGGACGAACGTCAGCGCTGTCTCGCCGTCCATGTGCTGGGTGCCCTGGGTGAACTGGATGCCGTCGCCCTCGAAGCTGCGGGACACCTCCACGTCCACACCGCCGAGGGTGTCGACGATCTTCTTGATGCCGTCGAAGTCCACCAGCGCCACGTGGTCGATCTTCGTTCCCACGTACTTCTCCACGGTCTGCGTGGCCAGCGGGACACCGCCGTAGGCGAGTGCCGAGTTGATGCGGTCCTTGCCGTGGCCGGGGATGTCGATGTACAGGTCGCGCGGGAACGACAGCACATAGGCGTGCTTGTTGTCCGCATCGATGTGCACCAGCATCATGACGTCGGAGCGCTGACCGGTGACGGTCTTCGCCTCCTCGCCGCTGCGCTTGTCCGAGCCGAGCAGGAGGATGTTCGTGCCCTTGCCCTGCGCTTCGCGGTCCTTCTTATCCAGCGTCACGAAGTCCACGTTCTTCTGGTACTTGTCGTTGAGGGAGAAGAAGTAGCCGCCCACCACGGCGGCGGCGACCAGCGCGAGGATCAGAACAGCGGACAGGCCGCAGCACAGGCCCTTGCGGCGGCGCGACCGGCGGCGGCCCGTCGGCGCGGCCTCATCAGCGGCGAGCGCGCCGTCGTCGGGGCCGTCGAAGTCGTCACGGTCGAACAGGTCGTCGCGGTCGTCATGGGTGGAGCTCATCGGCAGGTCCCCTCGGATGCTCAGCGGGTCGTGGGTTCAGAGGCGGCGCTGCCGTCCTCGGTTGCGCTCGCCGCCGGTGCAGCCGGCTTCTGAGCAGAATAGGAGAGGTCCCAGATGAGGCGGCCGGCGCGCAGCGCCTTCCCCTCGAACGCGGTGCGGACACGGCGCTCGAACCGCGGAGCCCACCCCGTGGCGGGGGAGTCCTCCGGGATCTCGTCAGTGGTGGAACCCGTCGGCCTCGGGCCGTCCGGGTGGTCGTTGGTGAAGAGGCCGCGGGCGGCCACCGTCTCGAAGGCGTGCGCCTGGTGGCTGGCGTAGTCCGCCCAGTCCGTTGCGGTGCGGACCCGGCCGCCCGGCTTCAGCAGGGTGTGCAGCTCCTCCAGGAAACCGGCGGAGACGAGGCGGCGCTTGTGGTGCTTCGTCTTGTGCCACGGGTCGGCGAAGAAGATCCACACCTCCTCCACGCTGCTCTCCGGCAACAGGCCGGGCAGGGAGTGCTCAGCATCGAACTCGAGGATGCGGAGGTTCTGCGGCAGGCCCAGGCGCTGCAGGTGCACGACGGTCTGGGCGTTGCCCGGCCCCCACACTTCGAACGCGAGGAAGTTGTGGTCCGGCATATCCGCTGCGGCCTGGGCGATGTTGTCGCCCTGACCGGAGCCGATCTCGATGATCAGCGGATTGTCGTTGCCGAACAGCTCCACCGGGTCCAGGCGCACATCCGGGTGGATGAGAGTGTCCCGCTCGCCCTGGGGAACGTCCAGCATGTACTGCTCGTGGTGGGCGTCCCACGCCTCGGTCTGCTCCTCGGTGAGGCGGCGGCCGCGGCGCACGAAGCTGACGATCTCGCGGCGGGGACGGGAGGCGGCGGCGCTGCGGGTCCGGCCGCTGTTCTCAGTCGGGGTCTGTTCAGGCATCAGCGCGGGACACCTTGCCATCGGTGACGGTCAGCTTCACGGTGGGCAGGGGCTCCACGGCAGGGCCCTGCTCCGGAGTGCCGTCCTTCAGTTCGAAGGTGGAGCCGTGGCAGGGGCAGTGCAGCACCTCTTCCTGCGGGGACAGAGCGCAGCCCTGATGGGTGCAGTAGCCGGAGTAGCCGGTGAGGTCCTCCCCGGAGCCCCGCACAACCGCGACGTAGCCGCGGGATCCGCCGAAGTCCACCACGGTGGTGGCGTTCTCCGGGATCTCATCGAGGCTCACCTGGCCGGACGCGTCACTGGTCACGGACGACGGCTTGTCGGGGTTCTTGCCGCGGTCGGGGCCGCAGCCGGTCATCGCGATCGCCGCGGCGCCGGTGACGCCGAGGGCACCGAGGGTGCGGCGGCGCAGGCAGGGCTGGGAGAGCGGAGAGTCAGTCATGTCCACAGACTACCCGGACCGATCCGATTCCTTCGGCGGAGCCTGGTCGTCCGGGCGAGGATTCACAGCGAGCCAGTGGTCCGCCTCCGCCACGAGGACGCCTCGGCGCACGGTGATCGGCTCACCTGTGCGGGCGGACTCTGCGACGCTCCGGCACATCTCGGCCTGCCGGGCCTCATCGCGTTCGAAGTACTCCAGCGTGCCGCTGTGCACCGGCTCCAGGCAGAGACGGTCCCAGGCGGGCAGGCCGGCGGCGATCTGGCGGGCGCGCAGGAACTCCGCATCGATGATGGTCCCGGTGATCAGAACGATGGCGGCGAGCCACGCCAGCACGAGGATCCCGATGAGGGAGTTCAGGGTGGTGAGGACCTGGGCGTAGGAGGTGATGACCTCCAGCAGCCAGCCGAGGGCCGCTGCCGCCCCGAACAGGGTGAGGACGCTGAGCGCGGAACCGGCGGTGATGAGCCGCTCGTACGGCAGGCGCACGTTCGGCACGTACACGGAGGTGAAGGAGATCAGCACCGTGATGAGCAGCAGCAGGATCGGCCATTTGATGATGCTCCAGGTGTCGAAGGCGGCCTCCGGGACGCCGATGTGGACGCCGACTCGGCGGGAGAACTCGTTGCCGAGCAGCAGCACGATCATCGCGAGGGTGAACAGGACCATCAGCAGGACCGTTTCGCCGAGCACCACGAGGCGGAACCAGAGGAACCTGCGGCCCTCGCGAGTGTTGTACACCCGGTGCATGGTGCGGTGGTAGGCGGCCACGCCGTTCGAGCTGGAGATGAGGGACCCGGCGATGCCGAGCACGAGGCCGGGCAGACCGCCGCCGGTGGTGGACAGCGTCAGCACGGCGCGCTCCCACGGTTCCGGGTCGGCGGTGGGGAAGATCTGGGTGATGAGGGAGCCGACGGCGCTGACGCTCTGCTCCTCGATGCCGAGCATCGACAGGATCGAGATCAGCGCGATCGAGGCGGGCAGGGAGGACAGCAGGGCGTAGAAGGTCATGGTGGCGGCGACATCCCACACCTGCACTTCGAGCATGCGCACTCCCACTCGGTGCAGAACGTGGATCACCGTGAGGCGCGGACGCCTCACGGTGATCTCAGACTTCCGCGAGCCCATGCCGACGACTCAGCGACGGCGCATCAGGCGCGCTTGTCGCCCACCAGCTTCCACGCGGCCGGAAGCAGCGCAGCCGCGGCGACGGCCTTCACGATGTCGCCCGGGATGAACGGCACGAGGCCCTGCAGGAGGGTGGTGGAGAGGTCAGCGCCGGTGGCCAGAGCGAGCCACGGGAGGCCGGCGGCGTACACCAGGGCGGTGGCGGCGATCGCCGCCAGGACGGTGCGCCAGGCGGAGCGGTCAGCGCCGCGACGGGCGGCGACGCCGAGGGCGGCGGCCGCGAGCACGTAGCCGATCACGTAGCCGAAGGAGGCGGCGGCGACACCGGTGGAGGACCAGCCTGCGAGTACGGGAGCGCCCACGGCCGCGAGCACGGCGTACAGGCCGACGGCGGCGGTGCCGCGCGCCGGGCCGAGGCTCGCGCCGACCAGGAGGGCGCCGAAGGTGGCGAGGGTCAGTGGCACTGGGGTGAACGGCAGCGGAATCGACACCTGGGAGATGAGCGTCAGGGCCGCGGTTCCGGCGAGCACCAGGGCGATGGTGCGGGCTGCGGAGGAAGCGGGCAGGAATCGCTCGGACAGCACGGGGCGGTGCGCCAGCGTCGTTGCGGAGGAGGTCATAGCGTTGATCCTTGGGTTGGGCGAACTGGTCAGTGCGGCGGCGGTGCGGCGGTGGAACGGGTCAGCTCGTGTGAGCGTCCGGCTCCCCCTCCGCGTCCGACGGTGCGCCCTCAGGATACTCCCAGGGCGACTCGGGGTCGGCGGGGACCGTGCTGGAGACGACGGTGCCGTCGGCCCGCACGTCCCCGACGGAGGACGGCGTGCGCAGCTCCCCGGGCGCCAGCACCGGGCCGTGGCCGTCCAGGGCGACGGCGACGCCGTCCGCGGTCACGCGGACGCGCTGCCCGCGCACATCGACCTCGATCTCGGGGCCGTCCAGCAGCGTGAAGGCGATCTCGTCCGCGGTGACGCGCACCTCGAAGCGGGAGCCGCGCACCAGCAGGCTGAACTCGAGGGACGGCCAGGCCGCCGGCAGCCGCGGATCGAACTCGAGCTGTTCGCTGTCGCTGCGCAGCCCGCCGAAGCCGTGGACGAGGGCGTTCCAGACACCGCCGGCGGAGGCGATGTGGACACCGTCGCTGGTGTTCCGGTGCAGGTTCGCGAGGTCCACGAACAGGCCGTCCATGAAGTAGTCCATCGCGAGGTCCTGGTGGCCCACCTCCGCCGCGATGATCGACTGCACGACCGCGCTCAGCGTGGAGTCGCCGGTGGTGATCGGGTCGTAGTACTCGAAGTCGGCGCGCTTCTGCTCGAGGGTGAACTCGCTGCCGCGCAGGAACAGTGCGAGCACCACATCGGCCTGCTTGATCACCTGGAAGCGGTAGATCACCAGCGGGTGGAAGTTCAGCAGGAGCGGGAAGCGGTCCTTCGGCGTATTGGCCACGTCCCACACTTCGCGGTCCAGGAACTGGTCGTCCTGCGGGTGGATGCCGAAGTTCTCGTCCCAGCCGATGTACATGCCCTCGGCGCAGTGCCGCCACTCCGCAATCTCGCCCTCGTCGATGTCCAGGCGCTCCACCAGGGTGCGGTAGGCGCCCGGGTCGCGCTCTGCGAGCTCGGTGACGACTTCGGCGGCCTTCTCCAGGTTGTTCTTCGCCATCACATTGGTGAACAGGTTGTTGTTCACCACGGTGGTGTACTCATCCGGGCCGGTGACGCCGTGGATGTAGAACACGGCTTCGCCGTTGGAGCGCCAGAAGCCGAGATCGGCCCACATACGGGCGGTCTCCACCAGCACCTCCACGCCCTGGGAGTCCATGAACTGCTGGTCGCCGGAGACGGTGGTGTAGGTGTTGAAAGCCCACGCGATGTCGGCGTCGATGTGATACTGCGCGGTGCCGGCGGCATAGTAGGCGGAGGCCTCCTCGCCGGTGATGGTGCGCCAGGGGAACAGCGCGCCGCGCTGGTTCAGCACGGTGGCGCGCCGGCGCGCGGACTCCAGCAGGCCGTAGCGGAAGCGCAGGGCGTTGCGAGCCCATTCCGGAGAGGTGAAGGACAGGAACGGGACCACGTAGATGTCGGTGTCCCAGAAGTAGTGGCCCTCGTACCCGGAGCCGGTGACGCCCTTGGCGGGGATTCCGCGGCCGTCGGCGCGCGCAGCGGCCTGAGCGAGCTGATAGATGCACCAGCGGATCGCCTGCTGGATGTGCTCAGCGCCCTCCACGCGGACATCGGAGCGGCTCCAGAAGTCCTCGAGGAACTCCGCCTGCCACTGGTGGTACTGGGCGAACCCGTACTTGCGGACCCGGTCCAGGGTGCGGCCGGTGCGGTCGGCCAGCTCGCGGCCGGGAGCGTGGGAGCCGTAGTGGTAGGCCACGGCCTTCGTCACGGCCAGGCGCTGCCCCTCCGCGAGCTCCGCCCGGAACACCGTGCGGCCGAGGTCCTCGGAGACATCGGTGGCGAGGTCGACATCGACCCCGTCGGCCGTGGCGACGTCGTGGTCGCAGGCCACGGACACGCCGATGCCGGAATGGGCGGTGCGGTAGCCCAGGTGGATCCGCCCGTCCCGCTGCTGGGTGTGCTCGGTGTGCAGCACGCGGTGGTCGAACTTCGCGGCCTTGCGAGGGTCGGCGCTGCCCTGGTCGGTGGTGCCGCCCGCTTCGCGGTCGAGGTCCTCGCGGTTGAGGACCTGGGAGGAGATGAGGATGGGGGCGGTGCCCTTGACCATCTCCACCTCGTAGGTCATCAGCGCGAGGTGCCGGTCGGTGAAGGACACCATGCGAGTGGAGGTGACGCGGACGTGCTTGCCGGCGGGGGTGCGCCACAGCACGCGGCGTCGCAGCACGCCCTCGCGGAAGTCGAGGGAGCGCTCGTAGTCGAGGATGTCCGCCTTGGACAGCACGAGCGGCTCATCGTCCACGTACAGCTTGATGACGGTCGAATCGGGGACGCCCACGATGGTCTGACCGGCGGTGGCGAAGCCGTAGGCGGACTCCGCGTGGTGGATGTCCCAGGTCTCGTGGAAGCCGTTGAGGAAGGTGCCGTGCTCGGTGGCGTCACGGCCCTCCTCAGGGGTGGCGCGCATGCCGAGGTAGCCGTTGGCAGAGGCGAAGATCGTTTCGGTGACGCCGAGGTCGCCACCGGGTCGGCTCTCCACCAGGCGCCACGGGTCGACCGGGAACTGCTGGCGGTCCATCGGGTCGCGCCGGTGCGCGTGCGCGGTGTCGTGCGGGCGGGGAGTCATGCGAGCACCCCCAGGTCGTCCACCACGAGGGTCGCGCCGGCGGCGTACAGCTTCTCTGCTCCCACGCCGCGGTTCACGCCGAGGACGGCGGCGAACGGCCCGGCGGCGCCGGCCTTCACCCCGGAGACGGCATCTTCGACCACGAGGGCGGCGGCGGGGTCCGCGCCGAGCTGTTCGGCGGCGTGGACGAACGTGTCGGGAGCGGGCTTGCCCGGCAGTCCCTCGCGCTCGGCCACGTTGCCGTCCACGATCACGCCGAACCGGTCGAGGAGACCGGCGGCGGTCAGCACCTCTTCCGCGTTGCGGGAGGAGGAGACCACGGCGATGCGCACGTCGTCGCTGAGGGAGTCGAGCAGCGCCACAGTGCCGGGGTACGGCTGGACCCCCTCCTCGCGCAGCAGGGTGAGGACGAGGTCGTTCTTGCGGTTGCCGAGGCCGCACACCGTCTCGGTGGACGGGTCATCGGTCTTCTCGCCCCAGGGCAGGCCGATGCCGCGGGACTTCAGAAAGGAGTCGACGCCCTCATAGCGGGGCTTGCCGTCCACGTAGTCGAAGTAGTCGTGATCCGTGTACGGCTCGCTGATGCCGCGCTCGGTGAGGAACTCGGTGAACATGCGGTCCCAGGCCCGCATGTGGACCTCGGCGGTCGGTGTGATCACTCCGTCCATGTCGAACAGGATCGCTGGGAAGTCGGAGAGGCGGAATTCGGCCACGCTGGGGTGCTTCGACGTATTCACGCGATCTACGATAGAGGAGGTCCGCTCTTCGGCGAAGCGCCCGCTCCGCTGTCGTGCAGTGGGTCATCATCCTGATCATCGCCTCGGAGGAATCGTTGACCAGCACCCGTCCCTTCATCGATGCCGTTGTCCGCTCCCTGCAGATCGACGATGACGCCACCTCCGATGACGCGGTCGCCCTGCGCCTGACGCTCGCCCTGCACGGCTGCGGCGCTCCCACGGACCTGTTCCCCCTGCTCACCGATCCGCAGCATCTGGTCCGCTGGTACGGACCCGTCACGGTCGACGGCGGTGAGGGCGGCGCCTTCACCGCCCCCGGCGGCGTCCACGGCACCATCCGGTCGGTGCAGTCCCCGCACCGAGTGGATCTCACGTGGGAGTATGAGGGCCGCGCCGATGAGCTGACCCTGCGCATCGACCCCACTGACGACGGCAGCTCCTCGCTGCTGATCGAGCACAGCCTCGCCATGCCGGCCGAGGTGTTCGCCCAGTACGGTCCGGGGGCTGCGGCGCTCGGCTGGGAGATCGCCCTGATGGGCTTCGCCCGCTACGCCGAGATCGGTGGGGATGCCTCCATCTCCGCCTGCGCAGCGGATCTGCCGGCTCCCGACCCGGTGTGGCTGGCCAGTGAGGACGGCGCGCAGACGGTGCGCGCCTGGGCGATCCGCTGGGCCGCTGCTGCCATCGCGGCGGGCGTCCCGGAGGCGACGGCCCGGGTGGGCGAGGAGAACACGGTGCGCGCCTACACCCCGCAGGCCGCGCAGAGCTGACGCCCCGGGTGCGCTGGGCGGCTCTCGCGCCTCACACTTCGCTGATCACCAGCTGCTGACCGGTGCTGCCGGGAGCGTCGGCGAGCTCCAGCAGCCGGGCCGCGCACGCCTGTGCGCTGACCTGCGCGGACGCCTGCGGGGCGTAGGACACCGGCAGCAGCTGCGTGGGCGCGGGTCCCGGCGCCACCAGCACCGGCGGGTGCGCGATCGCTGTCCAGTCGGCGCCGCTGAGCAGCACCAGTTCGAGGGCGCGCCGCGCATCCAGCAGCTGCGCGCGGCGATCGGTGGCCCCGCGGACGGCTCGGGCGCGCTCCAGCAGCGGGGTGCGGCGCGTCGGGGCCGACGGGGCCCTGCGCCCGTCGGTGCGCAGGCCGAGCGCCTCGATCGGGAGTGACACCACCAGTCGCGTCGCCGCGCCGTCCTCGCCGGCCGAGCGCAGGGCGCGCAGGAGCGCCAGGGTCACGGCCTCATCCGTCGGCCGACCACCCGCCGGAGCGAGCGGCGGGTCCTGCAGTGCCGCGCCCAGGCACAGCACCACCGCGTCGCTTGTTGCTGCGGCGTCGGCGAGTCGGTCCGGGGCAGCGTCGCCGCTGATCACCACGGGGGTCACGGCGCTGGAGAACACGACCAGGTCGCTAGGAGCGCTGGTGAGCGCCTGTACCCGTCGGCCCTGCAGGGCGGCCTCCCGCATGACGGCGTCGCCGAGGGCTCCGGCGGCATCGATGACGGCGACCTCGCCGGTGCGGGCAGTCGGGGATGCGGGCATGGGGACTCCGTTTTCTGGCTGAGACGGCGCGGGGCGCCGATGCTGACCGGGCATAGTCTAAGGACCCGTAACCACAGGACGACACCGGCGGGCAAGGGAGGCGGCGGATGCTGAAGCGGCTGATCCTGCCGATCTATCTGCCCCTGTTCCTCGAATATGCGGGCGTGTCCGCCTATCTGCCGCTGCTGCCGCTGATCGCGGTGCGCCTGGGCTTCAGCGTCCCCGAAGCGGCCGCCCTGGGCCTCATCCAGGGGCTGTGCGCGGTGCTGCTGCCGATCCCGCTGGCGCGGCTGCTGGCGGCGATGGGGGAGCGGAGGGCGCTGCTCGCGAGCGGGGCGCTGCAGGGGGTGACCTCGCTCGGCCTCGGGGTTGTGGTGCATCGCGCGCTGGCGGCCGGTGGGGCCGACGGAGCAGGGCCCGCGGATCGCCTCGCCCTCATCGCGGGCCTGCTGGTGATCAACATGGGGCTCGTGCTGTGGCATGTGGGCCGACAGGCGTATCTCGCGGATGCGCTGCCGGAGTCGATCCGTGCGCGCGGCCTCACCACCCTCGGCGGGGCGCTGCGGATGGGGCAGGTGGTGGGCCCGTTCATCGGGGCGGCGGTCATCGCCGCCGGCAGCACCGCCGGGGTGTTCTTCCTGCACACGGGCCTGATGGTGCTCGCGACGGTGCTGGTGGCGCTCACCCTGCTGCCGCTCGATGATCCCCCACCCGGGCCCGCCTCAGCCGATGCAGCGTCCGCGGATGCCGCTGCACCTGACAGTGCGACGCCCGATGCAGCCGCACCCGGGACCGCGGCACCCGATGCTGCTGCGCCTGCTCCGCTGCGCCGCCCGACCCCACCGCTCAGCCACCGCGACGCCGCACGCCGACGCATCGCCGTCGCCGCCGGCATCCTGCCGGTGTCGATGAGCCGCTCCAACCGCATGATCATCATCCCGCTGGTCGCGCTCAGCCTCGGCCTCGGCGAGGACCATGTCGCGATCGTGGTCGGCATCGCCGCGGTGGTGGAGATCGCGCTGTTCTATCCCGCCGGACTCCTCATGGACCGCTTCGGGCGCGCCGCCGCCGCGGTCCCCTGCAGCCTCGGCCTCGCCGCCGGGATGGCGCTGATGGCCCCGCTCGCGCTCGGCGGCCACGCCACCACCCCGCAGCCGTGGGCCCTGCCGGCCCTGCTGGCAGCGGCGACCGTGATGTCGCTCGGCAACGGCCTCGGTTCCGGCATCCAGGTCACCCTCGGCGTGGACCTCGCCCGCCCCCAGTACCGGGTGCGGGACCTCGGGCGCTGGAACTCCCTGGTCGGGGTGGGGCAGCTCGCCGGCCCCGGCCTCGTCACCGCCGTCACCGTGGTGGCGCCCGTCGGCGTCGCGGCGGGCACGATGGCGGTGCTGTGCGGCGCCGGCGGGGCATGGCTCGCCCGCATCCTGCCGCGCGTCACCCCCGC
This sequence comes from Helcobacillus sp. ACRRO, assembly GCF_022347125.1. Taxonomy (NCBI): domain Bacteria; kingdom Bacillati; phylum Actinomycetota; class Actinomycetes; order Micrococcales; family Dermabacteraceae; genus Helcobacillus; species Helcobacillus sp. ACRRO. The sequence continues at coordinate 34,775 of NZ_JAKRNG010000016.1, read as the reverse complement.
CCCCAGCCGCCGGTGAGGCGCCGGGGCGTAGGCTTCGTCGCTCACCCACGGACCCGACTCCAGCCGGAGGATCGATGGCGAGAGCTGCCAGCGCCACCGCGCCCACCCGCGCCGCACGCCCGTACATTCCGTTCCTCGACGCCATGCGCGTCATCGCCATCATCGCCGTCCTCGGCATCCACGCGATCGCCCCGGCGTACACGGCGGAATCCGTCGGCTGGCCCACCGCGCTGCTGCGCTCCGCGCTCGGCCCCGCGGTTCCGGTCTTCGTGATGATGTCCGGTGCGCTCAACCTCACCGAGGGGGCGCATCGCCGCGGCACCGCTGCGTTCCTCCGCACCCGCTTCCTGCGTCTGCTGCCCGCCGCCCTCGCGTGGAGCGCGCTGTACATGCTGGTGGTCCAGCCGCTGCTCTGGGGCACGGAGCTGACCGGGAAGGGCCTGATCCGGCAGGCGATCCGGGCGGACGCCGCCCCTCACCTGTACTTCCTGTGGGTCGTGCTGGGCCTGTCGCTGCTGTCCCCGGTGCTCGCCCCGTTCGTGGAGCGCAGCGCCGGCCATGCCTATGCCCTCGCCGCGGCCGGTGTCGCCTGGACCCCACTGACGGCCGTCGCCGCCGGCCTCCCTCGGCATGTCCTGGCGGGTGGGGGACGGGGGCCGACGCCTCCTGCGGCCGCTCGCCAGCGCCTCCTTCGGCGTGTACCTGGTGCACATGGTGTTCGTGGCGGAGCTTCGCACCTGGTTCCCGGCGCTGGAGTCGGAGGCGCTGGGCCCGAACCTCGTGGTGTGGGCGCTCGCGGTGGTCCTGTCGTTCGCGCTGATGCTGGTGTGGATCCGCATCCCGGGGCTGCGCCGCTTCGTCTGAACCGGGTGCGGCTCACCGCGTCGCCGACCTCCAGGTCATGACCTTCGGCGACAGCTTCAGCCTCGCCCTCGAGCAGCACGAAGCCCCCGGCCAGCAACATGCTGGGCGGGGGTTTCTCGTGGAGCGGATGACGGGAATCGAACCCGCACTATCAGTTTGGAAGACTGAGGCTCTACCATTGAGCTACATCCGCGAAGGCTTCCGGACGAGGCCGTCGGCCGGTCTCCTATTCAATCACAGAACCCGTCGGCCGCCCAACCGTTCCGGCGTCCCAGAAGTGTGATCTGCCCGATGAGGCGGGTCACAAAGGTCAGCACAGACCCAGCGCCCTTTCAGCGGTGAGGATAGACTCGCTGGGGTCGTCTTTTTCGGGATGTAGCTCAGCTTGGTAGAGCGCGCGCTTTGGGAGCGTGAGGTCGCAGGTTCAAATCCTGTCATCCCGACCAGCCGGCTCCGGCGCGGCAGAGCCACCGGAAGCGGCGCTGACAGCACGAGAGCTGCGCGGCCGGTGCCCCGACGCACTGGCCCTTCTCATTCTTTATCGTCGATCAGTCAACCAAGGGAGTGTCCCCCACGTGAAGACCTCAGTCGAGAAGCTCGACGCAACCCGCGTCAAGCTCAACGTCGAAGTTCCGTTCGAAGAGCTGAAGCCCGCCATCGACCAGGCCGCGAAGAAGATCGCGAGCGAGGTGCAGATGCCCGGCTTCCGCAAGGGCAAGGTGCCGACGGCTCTCATCGAGCAGCGCTTCGGCAAGGCCGCCATCATCCAGGAGGCCGTCAACGACGCCCTGCCCGGCTTCTACTCGCAGGCCGCTGCCGAGGCTGAGATCAGCCCCGTCGGCCGCCCCGAGGTCGACGTCACCGAGGTCCCCGGCCTCGAGGGCGAGGAGGAGGGCAACCTCGTCTTCGTTGTGGAGCAGGACGTGCGCCCCGAGATCGAGCTGCCCGACTTCGCCTCCTACGAGGTCGAGATCGAGGAGCCGACGGTCGACGACGACGCCGTGCAGGTCCGCCTCGACGCCCTGCGTGAGCGCTTCGGCACCCTCAAGGGCGTGGACCGCCCCGCCAAGGACGGCGACTTCGTGTCCCTCGACATGGACGCGAAGATCGACGACGAGCAGGTCGACACCGTGGAGGGCGTCTCCTACCAGATCGGTGAGGGCAACATGCTCGAGGGCCTCGACGAGGCTCTGACGGGCCTGTCCGCCGGCGAGACCACCACCTTCTCCTCCAAGCTGGCCGGCGGCGACCGCGCCGGTGAAGAGGCTCAGATCACCGTCACCGCCAAGAGCGTCAAGGAGCGCGAGCTCCCCGAGGCCGACGACGAGTTCGCCGAGCTCGCTTCCGAGTTCGACACCATCGACGAGCTCAAGGACGACCTGAAGAAGCAGGCCGAGAAGGACGCCGACGCCAACAAGGCCGGCCTGGCCCGCAACGCCCTGCTGGAGAAGCTCCTCGAGAACCTTGAGATCCCCGTGCCGGAGCAGCTCGTCAAGGACGAGATCACCGCTCACCTCGAGAACGAGGGCAAGGCCGAGGACGACCCGCACGGCGATGAGATCAAGGACGACACCGTCAAGGCCATCCAGGCCCAGTTCCTGCTCGACGCCATCCTCGCGGACAACGAGGTCGAGGTCGGCCAGGACGACCTGATGAACTACATGTCCGCCATGGCCGCCCAGTACGGCATGGACCCGAACACCTTCCTGCAGGCAGTGGCGCAGTCCGGCCAGATCGAGCAGATCTTCGGCGAGGTGCAGCGCTCCAAGGCCCTGGATGCGGTTCTCGCGAAGGTCACCGTGAAGGGCAAGGAGTCCGGCAAGGCCATCGACCTGGGTCTGGACGCCGCCGACTCCGAGAAGGCCGACGACGCCGAGGACAAGGACGAGAAGAAGCCCGCCAAGAAGGCACCGGCGAAGAAGTCCACCAAGTCCACCGCCAAGAAGGCGCCGGCGAAGAAGTCGACCACCGCGAAGAAGACCACCGCGAAGAAGGACGAGAAGTCCGACGACGCGAAGTGATCTGATCACTCGCCGAAGGGGCGGGCACCATCGGGCGACCGACGGTGCCCGCCCCTTCTCGTTGCGCGAGTGCGCCCCTGGCGAACACGTCCAGGCAGCGGCCGGGCCCTCGCGTAGTCTGGAAACAACCATCGTCGAGCCCCTACAAGGAGTGCACTGTGACAGATCAGCCTCGCAACGCGTCGGGCGAGCTGCCCCTCGGTCTGGATGACAACGTCTACCAGCGCCTGCTCAAGGAGCGCATCGTGTGGCTCGGTTCGGACGTGCGCGATGACAACGCGAACGCGATCTGCGCCAAGCTGCTGCTGCTCGCCGCTGAGGACCCTGATAAGGACATCTACCTCTACATCAACAGCCCCGGCGGCTCGATCACCGCTGGCATGGCCATCTACGACACCATGCAGTTCATCAAGCCGGACGTGGTGACGGTCGCCATGGGCATGGCGGCATCCATGGGCCAGTTCCTGCTGTCCTCCGGCACCAAGGGCAAGCGCTACGCCACGCCGCACACCCGCGTGCTCATGCACCAGCCGCTGGGCGGCCTCGGCGGCACTGCCTCGGAGATCAAGATCCAGGCGGATCTCATCCTCTCGATGAAGAAGCAGATGGCGGAGCTGACCGCGGAGCAGACCGGCAAGAGCGTTGAGCAGATCATCGCCGACGGCGACCGCGACAACTGGTTCACCGCCCAGGAAGCCCTCGAGTACGGCTTCATCGACCACATCGTCTGCGGCGCGGAAGACGTCACCGGTGCCGGCGGCACCGCGAAGAACTGACCCGTCGAGACTGAGGAGACCCTTCCATGACCTTTGACCCCATGATGGCTTCCGGTTCGATGCCGTACGCGTCCGCCGGCCAGATGCCCAGCTCCCGCTACGTGCTGCCCACCTATGAGGAGCGCACCCCTTACGGCTTCAAGCGCCAGGACCCGTACGCGAAGCTGTTCGAGGACCGCATCATCTTCCTCGGCGTGCAGGTGGACGACGCCTCCGCCGATGACGTGATGGCGCAGCTGCTCGTGCTGGAGTCGCAGGACCCGGACCGTGACATCACGCTGTACATCAACAGCCCCGGCGGTTCGTTCACGGCCCTGACCGCGATCTACGACACCATGCAGTACATCAAGCCGGACGTCACCACCGTGTGCCTCGGCCAGGCCGCATCCGCGGCCGCTGTGCTGCTCGCCGCCGGCGCCCCCGGCAAGCGCCTCGCACTGCCGAACGCCCGCATCCTGATCCACCAGCCCGCGATGGGCGGCCAGGGCGGCGGCCAGGCCTCGGACATCGAGATCCAGGCGAACGAGATCCTGCGTATGCGCACCTGGCTGGAGGACACGCTCGCCCACCACACGGGCCGCGACCGGGACCTCATCCACAAGGACATCGAGCGCGACAAGATCCTGACCGCTCAGGCTGCGCTCGAGTACGGCCTGGTGGACCAGGTGCTGGAGCGCCGCACCGACGCGGCCGGCCAGATCCCCAACTGATCCGGCCCACTTCACTCTGATCCGGACGCGCCGGGTCCCGCCCCCCCGCGGGGCGGGGCCCGGCGCTTCTGTTCGCAGGGCACCTGTTCCGGGCGCGGGCGCGCGGCGGCGAGGTGCAGGTCACACTCGGTGTGTGCTGGCGGCGAACGGTGACGCGCCCCGCCTCCGAAATCCGGGAGCGTGCCGACGGTTTCGATAGGCTGAACGGACCACAGCGGCTTCGAAAGGGATTCCTCCATGGCGCAGCTCGGCGACGATTCCGACGTTTTCTCCTGCTCCTTCTGCGGCAAGTCGCAGAAGCAGGTGGAACGCCTGATCTCCGGCCCCCACGTGTACATCTGCGAAGAGTGCATCGAACTGTGCAACGAGATCATCGCTGAGGAGACCCAGGCAGAGAAGGCGAAGGCCGAACCGGAGCAGGAGCTGCCCTCGCCGCGGGAGATCTTCGACTTCCTCGAAACCCACATCATCGGCCAGGAAGAGGCGAAGCGCGCCCTGTCCGTGGCCGTCTACAACCACTACAAGCGCGTGCGCGCCCGCGATGAGGCAGCGCAGCACCCGTCGGCCCGCCGCGAGGACGAGTTCAGCGACGTCGACGTCGCCAAATCGAACGTGATGCTCGTGGGCCCCACCGGCTGCGGCAAGACCTACCTCGCGCAGACCCTCGCGAAGATGCTGAACGTGCCGTTCACCATGACCGACGCCACCGCCCTCACCGAAGCCGGCTACGTGGGCGAGGACGTGGAGAACATCCTGCTGCAGCTGCTGCAGGCCGCGGACCATGACGTGAAGAAGGCGGAGCGCGGCATCATCTACATCGATGAGGTCGACAAGATCGGCCGCAAGGCGGAGAACCCGTCGATCACTCGTGACGTGTCCGGTGAGGGCGTGCAGCAGGCGCTGCTGAAGATCCTCGAAGGCACGGTGGCGGCGGTGCCGCCGCAGGGCGGCCGGAAGCACCCGCAGCAGGACTACATTCAGCTGGACACCACGAACGTCCTTTTCATCGTGGCCGGTGCGTTCGCCGGCATCGAGGACATCGTTGCGAACCGCACCGGCAAGGGCGGCATCGGCTTCGGCTCCCAGCTGCCCAGCCGCATGGACGAGAAGGAGCTGTACTCCAACGTGCAGCCGGAGGACCTGCTGAAGTTCGGGCTGATCCCCGAGTTCATCGGCCGCCTGCCCGTGCTCACCTCCGTGAAGAGCCTCGACAAGGACGCGCTGATCCGCATCCTGACGGAGCCGAAGAACGCGATGGTGAAGCAGTATCAGAAGATGTTCGCCTATGACGATGTGGAGCTGTCGTTCGAACCGGCGGCCCTGGATGCGATCGCGGACCGTGCCCTGCAGCGCGGCACCGGCGCCCGCGGGCTGCGCGCCATCATGGAGGAGACCCTTCAGCCGATCATGTTCGACATCCCCTCCCGCAGCGACATCGCGAAGGTCGTCATCACTGAGGGCGTGGTGACCAGCGGACGCGAGCCGATCATGCTGACGCAGAAGGAAGCGCAGAAGCAGCAGGAGTCGGTGCGCACCAGCGCCTGACGCTTGCGCCCCGCGCATCAGCGTCCCGAGGCGGGACAGGCTGCGGCGGGGCGGATCCCGGCGGGGCAGGCCGCGGCGGCGGGGCGCACCCCACCGCCGCGGCCGGATTCTCAGCCGAACACGAGGCGCAGAATCCACACGGAAACGGCACCGATGAGCGCCGCCGCCGGCAGGGTCACGACCCAGGCGAGGGCGATCGGGCGCATCAGCGACCAGTTCGCTGCCTTGTTCACCAGGCCCACACCCAGCACCGCACCGATGAGGATGTGGGTGGAGCTCACCGGCAGACCCAGCGACGATGCACTCATCACGACCGCGGCAGCAGCGAGCTCCGCCGCGAAGCCGCTCGAGGGGTGCATGCGGGTCAGACCGGAGCCGACGGTCGCGATCACCCGTCGGCCGATGAACCACAGACCCACGACCAGGCCGATGCCGAAGGTGATCATCACCGGGGTGGGAACGACGGCCTCTTCGCCGACGGCGCCGGTCCGCAGCACATCCAGCACTGCAGCGAACGGGCCGATGGCGTTGGCGATGTCGTTGGAGCCGTGGGAGAACGCGAAGGCACTGGCGGTGAACACCTGCATCCAGGAGAACAGCAGGAAGGTGGTGCGGTCGAGGTCGTACTTCTTCATCGACTTCGCGAAGATGAACACCGCCATCCACACGGTCGCGCCGACCATGCCGAGCATGAGAGTCGTCGCCAGCGGGGACACGTTGAGCTCGAGGTTCTTCAGACCCTTCACCAGCAGCATCGAGCCGATGATCATCGAGCCGAAGGCGGCGAGCAGCGGCACCCACACCTCGATCGCGCGATGCGATTCGACGCCCTGCGCCTCCTGCTCGATGTCGTACAGGTTGCGGTAGTAGGTGGACTCCAGCTCGTCCCGCTCGTAGTCGGCGGTGCGGACGGTCGCGGAGTCGCGCGCCATGGCGTTGGTGTACGCGATCTGCTGGATTTCGGAGAGGCGTTCGAAGGCGCTGCGTTCGCGGCGACGGTGCTCGATGCGCTTGAGCTTCAGCTCCCGCATCGCCTGGTCCGCTTCCTCGTTGTAGCGCAGGATGTGCCGTTTGATCAGGCCGAACAGGACGAACGCGACGATGCCGCCGAGCAGCGGGGACAGCACCCAGGACATGACGATCGTCCAGATCTCGCTCCACTGCACCATGTCGAAGCCGCCGGAGCCGGTGGTGAAGCCGATGCAGAGCGCGGCACCGACGATGCCGCCGACGATCGAGTGGGTGGTCGAGACCGGCCAGCCCATGCGGGTGGCGAACAGCAGCCAGGCGGCGGCGCCGACGAGCGCGGACATCATGATGAACACGAAGTCCATGGGGGAGTGGGAGATCGTGTCGAGCTCCACGATGCCGCTCTTGACGGTGTCGGTGACCTCGCCGCCGGCGATGATCGCGCCGGAGACCTCGAACACGGCGGCGACCATCAGCGCCTGCTTCATCGACAGCGTGCCGGCGCCGACGGACGTGCCGAAGGAGTTCGCGACGTCGTTGCCGCCGATGGTGAACGCCATGAACACGCCGAGGAGGACCGCGAGGATCAGCAGGACCACGGCGCTGGTGTCGCCGACGTAACCGAGGGTCCAGGGGATGAACGCGGCGAGCGCACCGATGAGGATGACACCGAAGGCGACGTGCCAGCGGGCGTCGCCGGGCGGCTTGGCTGTGGTCTCGCCGGCGCTGTCGTTCTCGGCAGCGGGGGACTGGCTGATGGAGGAGGACATCGCCGATTCCTTCCGTGTGGGGGACGGTCCATCTGCACTCTGACCGGTCGGTGTGAACGGCTCACCACATCGAAGTGACAGCGAGGGAATCGATGCCCACTCCTCGCGCTTGCCGGTGATGAGACGGCCTGGGCAGGTGGGTCCCGCTCTGCGAGACTGGCCTGATGAACGCGATGACCGACTCCGGCCCCGCCGCTGACGACGCCGCCCGCGCCCAGGAGCTGCTGCGTCGCCACCGCCAGACCATCGACAATGTGGACGCCGCGCTCGTGCACCTGCTCGCTGAGCGGTTCAAGTGCACGCAGGCGGTGGGCCGCCTGAAGGCGGAGAACGATCTGCCGCCGGCGGACCCCGCTCGGGAGGCCCGGCAGGTGGAGAGGCTGCGCGCCCTGGCCGACGAGTCCGGACTGGACCCCGTGTTCGCCGAGCGGTTCCTCCGGTTCATCGTGCGCGAAGTGATCCGCCACCACGAGCAGATCGCTGACGAAGAGCGCCCGTCCGCATAGCGGACTGTCGTCCCGGAATATGGCGCCTCCCGCCTAGTCTGATCACCTTTGCGTTCGGCTGACCGGTCGAACACCCGAGACGACCTGAGGGAGGGACCTTGTCAGCGACCACATCCGCGCAGGCCGGGAGCACAGCTGCCGCCGACCCCGCCGGGACCGCGCCAGCCGAAGCGGACCGCCGACTCACATCGAAGGAGCGCCGGCGGGTCATCATCGCCTCCCTGGTCGGCACGACCATCGAGTTCTACGACTTCTACATCTACGCCACCGCCGCCGTGGCCGTTCTGCCGGCCCTCTTCTTCCTCGACGGTGACGACACCTCCAAACTGCTCGCCTCCATGGCGACGTTCGGGGCCGCGTTCATCGCCCGGCCCCTCGGCTCCATCGTGTTCGGGCACTTCGGTGACCGCATCGGCCGCAAGGCCACCCTCATCGGCGCCCTGCTCACCATGGGCATCGCCACCTTCCTCATCGGGCTGCTGCCCACCGCCCACCAGATCGGGCTGTGGGCACCTGCCATGCTGACGATCCTGCGCTTCACCCAGGGCCTCGGCCTCGGCGGCGAATGGTCCGGCGCCTCACTGCTGGCCACCGAGTACGCCGAAGAGGGCCGACGGGGGCGCGCCGCGATGTGGCCGCAGCTCGGGGCACCGTTCGGGTTCATCCTCGCCAACGGGTTCTTCCTGGTGCTGACCGTCCTGTTCGCGTTCGACTCCACCTCTGCCGTGCTCGACCACAGCTTCCTCGTGTGGGGCTGGCGCGTGCCGTTCCTCGCTTCCCTGGCGATGGTGCTGCTGGGTCTGTGGGTCCGGGTGAAGCTCGAAGAGACGCCGGTGTTCCAGCAGGCGGTCGACGAGGACAAGAAGGTGAAGTCGCCGGTGACCGAGGTGTTCCGCACCGCGTGGCTGCCGCTGATCCAGGGCACCTTCATCATGCTGGCCACCTACGTGGTGTTCTACCTGATGACCGCGTGGGTGCTGTCCTACGGCATTGCGAAGCCGGAGGCCGGCGGGCTGGGCATCAGCTACACCACGTTCCTCATCCAGCAGCTGCTGAGCGTTCTGCTGTTCGCGGCGTTCATCCCCGTGTCGGGCTGGGCGGCGGACCGCTTCGGGCGCCGACGCTCGCTGTCGGTCACCACGGCCTTGATCGTGGTGTTCGGTCTGCTGTTCACTCCGCTGATGGACCCGGCGAAGGTCGGGGTCGGCGAGGACGTTGCCATGTGGCGGGTGCTGCTGTTCCTGTCGCTCGGCATGATGCTGATGGGTCTGTCATTCGGGTCGATGTCCGCGCTGCTGCCGGAGCTGTTCGCCACGAACGTCCGGTACACCGGCAGCGGCATCGCCTACAACGTCGCCTCGATCCTCGGCGCGGCCATCACCCCGTTCATCGCGGTGTGGCTGAACGCCCGGTGGGGCGTGGGTGCAGTGGGAGCCTACCTGTCACTGGCAGGCGTCATCACGTTCGTGGCGCTGCGGCTCTCCCCGGAGACCCGGGCCCGGGATATGCGCGAGATCTGATCGGCATCCCAGAGATGTGCAGGAGCGGCGGGGATGTCCCCGCCGCTCCTGCACATGCGCCTCGGATCGGGCGCCGGCTGCTGCGGCCCGATCACGCCGGGAGTCTCACGCGCGGGCGCCGAGTCCCTTCACGTGCTCCGGCAGGCGCTCGTTCGTGCCGTACATGAAGTGGTTCGCCATGTTCTCCGAGAACCGGCTCGCCTCCGTGGTGAGGCCCACGGCTTCGGCAACCTCGCGGATGTCGGCCGGGGAGGCGCCGCAGCAGACTCCGAGGTAGTTGACCCCGAGGCCGTAGGCGGTCTGCGCGAACTCCCGCAGTTCGTACCGGTTGCCGCGCAGCGGGTCCAGGGCCGTGGGGAAGGTGCGGCCGTGCGGTGACGGGACGCGGGCGCCCGGGTCGGACAGGTTGAAGAACGTCGGCTCCGCCTCGGTGGTGCGGTAGGGGATCGGGAGAGCGCCCACATGGCAGGAGACGGCCTCGCGGATCTTCTCCAGCCACGGCAGGAGCGTGTCAGGGCCGCGGAAGCAGTTGAGGCCGACCACGTCGGCCCCCTCCTGTTCGAGGCGCTGCGCGGTCTCCACGATGCCGGCCCCCTCGGCCATCTCCTGGAACGCCATCGGCGCGAGCGTCAGCACCACCGGCAGACCGGAGGACTTCGCGACCTCGAGCGCGGTGAGGGCTTCGCCGGCGTAGTAGAAGGTTTCGCCGATGATGATGTCGGCGCCCTCCTCGACGGCCCAGCCGACCATCTCCTCGAAGATGGATCGCACTTCGCGCTGGCTGGCCTCGTCGGCGGGGTCCCAGATGTTGGAGTTCGAGATGTTCCCGGCCACGAGGTTGCCGGGCTTCTCATCGGCCACCTGGCGGGCGATCCGCAGGGCGGCGCGGTTCAGCGGCTCCAGGAGGTCCTCCTTGCCGATGACCCGCATCTTCTCGCGGTGACCGTTGTAGGTGAACGCCTCCACGATGTCGGAGCCGGCGCGCTGGAAGTCGCGGTGCAGAGTCGCGAGGGCGTCCGGGTGTTCGAGGGCCACCTCGGGCACGAATTCGCCGGCGGTGAGGTAGCCGCGGCGCTCCAGTTCGAAGAGGAATCCTTCGGCGCAGATCACGGGCCCGGCGTCGAGGCGCTGGGTGAGGCTGAGGTCGGTCATTCGTCCTCCACGAGGTGCGGGGCGGGGCGCCCGGGTGGGCGCTGCGGTCCGGTTGAGCGTGGCAGGCCGACGGGTCCCGGCCCAATGCCTGTGGCGGACTGTGGCGACAGATGGCGCCCCACGACCCGGCGTGAACGCCGTATCGCACCCCCGCACAGCGAGGGGCGGGAGCCGGTCCTCGCTGACCAGCCCCCGCCCCTCGTCATCGCTCCGTGCGAGCCCGCGCTCACGCGCGGTTCACAGCACCTCGTCCTGAGCGAACTCCTTCATACCGTCCAGCAGCCAGCGGACGGTGAAGTCCGCGAACGACTGGCGCGGGTAGATGCGCCACACGTCCTCGCCGGCGCGGTGCAGGTAGATCGGCACCTTGCCGAGGCTGGTGGTGATGGCGGTGTTGACGCCGAACTCGCGCGGGTGCAGGTCGGCGTGGCAGCTCTTGGCGAGCACGTCACGGGCGGCGGCGCCGACGAGCTCCAGCACGGTCCGGTTGGCCGACAGCTCCACTGCGTGACCGGGCTTGCCGGCCAGTGCGTCGATGTAGCGGTCGGAGTCGCCGGGCTGCTGGCGTGTGGAGACGTCGACGGCGAGGAACTCGTCCGGGGACAGCCACAGGACGTGCAGACCCATCGGGTCGCCGGTGACCTGGCCGACTCGGGAGGGGAGCTCGAAGCCGAGCTCCTTCTCGATGAGCTGAGCGGATTCGGAGCCGATCTCGCCGCGCAGACCGATCTGCAGCGGGAACTGCAGCTCCCGCAGGGACACTGAGCGCGCACCGGTGACGGTGGCGGCCTCCATGTCGCCGGCGAGGTGCGCGGCCGGGGTGAGTCGGTGCTCGTCCAGCGGGACCGCCGGAGGCTCGGGCGTGTGCAGGGTGGTGGGGTTCTCAGCCATCGCGGCGCTTTCCTTCCGGGTCGAACAGGCACAGCGGCCCGATTTCCACTTCAACGAGTTCGCCGTTCACCAGCGACTTCATGATCTCGCCTTCGCGTTCGCGGCCGCTCTCGATGAGGGCGAGGCCGAACGGCCGGCCGAGGTTCGGCGACATGTACGACGAGGTGACGAAGCCGTAGGAGTGGACCTGGCCGTTGCTCGGGGTGACGGGGTCCTGGACGGAGCCCTTCTTCGGCGTCGGATCGGCGTCCTTGGCGATGAGCTGCGCGCCTTCCGGCAGGACGGTCTTCTTGTCCACGCTCATCACGGAGACCAGCTGCTTGCGGTCGGGGCGCTGGGAGTCCTCGCGTTCGAGGGAGCGCTTGCCGATGAAGTGCTTCTTCTTCGTGGAGACGGCCCAGCCGAGCCCGGCGTCGTCGGGGGTGACGGTGCCGTCGGTGTCCTGGCCGACGATGATCAGGCCCTTCTCGGCTCGCAGCACGTGCATCGTCTCGGTGCCGTACGGGGTGATGTCGAACTCGGCGCCGGCCTCTTCGACGAGCTTCCACGCGGACAGGCCGTAGAAGGCGTCCACGTTGATCTCGAAGCTGAGCTCACCGGAGAACGAGATGCGGCAGATGCGGGCGGGAACGCCGTTGGACAGCTCGGCGTCCTGGAACTCCATGAAGGCGAACGCCTCGTTGGAGACGTCCAGGCCGGGCGCCACCTTGGCGATGACGTCGCGGGACTTCGGGCCGGCCACGGTGATGGTGGAGTACTGCTCAGTCACCGAGGTGAGGGTGACGTCCAGCTCCGGCCACTCGGTCTGGTGCCATTCCTCCAGCCAGTCGAACACGGCAGCGGCACCGGAGGAGGTGGTGGTCATCAGGAAGCGGTCGTCGGCGATGCGCATGGTGACGCCGTCGTCCATGATCATGCCGTCCACACCGCACATGACGCCGTAGCGGCCCTTGCCCACCTTCAGCAGCTTGAAGCCGTTGGTGTAGAACCGGTTGACGAACTCGGCGGCGTCCTGGCCGCGGATCTCGATCTTCCCGAGGGTGGTGCCGTCCATGTAGCCGACGCTGTCGCGCACGGCCTTGGATTCGCGTTGCACCGCCTGGTGCATGTCCTCGCCGTCCTTGGCGAAGAACCAGGGGCGCTTCCACTGGCCGACGTCCTCGAACTCGCAGCCGGCCTCGAGGTGCCACGGCTGGATGGCGGTGACGCGTGCCGGGTCGAACAGGTCCCCGCGTTCGCGGCCGGCGAGGGCGGCGAACGGGAGCGCGGTGAACGGCGGGCGGTAGCCGGAGACGCCCACGGCGCCGAGGTCCTCTTCGCCGATCATGTGGGCGAGCACGGCCATGGCGTTGACACCGGAGGTCTTGCCCTGGTCGTTGGCGGTGCCGATGGAGGTGTACCGCTTGATGTGCTCGATGTTGGTCATGCCGGCACCGTAGGCCCGCTCGATGTCCGAGACGGCCTGGTCGCGCTGGAGGTCCACGAAGGAGTCGTCCGTGCTGCCGGTGGCGGACGGCACCAGCCACAGCGGCTTCACCTCGGCGCCGCACAGCGGCGCCTCATCGGCGACCTGGGCCGACGGAGCCTTCGCGTCGCCGGAGCCGGAGCCGGGGTCGAACCCGGCGTTGGCGGCAGCGGCCGCGAGGGCTGCCGCGCCGGCACGGGTGCCGGTGTCGAGCGCGCCCTGGGTGGAGAAGTCGCCGGTGAGGGCGCCTGCGCAGTGCTCGCCGGTGACATCGTCGTTGGGGACGAAGCCGGCGATCTCGGTGTTCCAGGTGGTGGTGCCCTGACGGTGGGTGTGCAGGTGCACGGTGGGCGAGAACCCGCCGGAGACGGCGAGCAGGTCCGCGTCGACGGTGCGGGTCTCACCGGTGAGGGCCCCGTCGGCGTCCAGCTCGGAGATGCTGACGGCGGCGAGGCGGTCACCCATCACGGATGCGTTGGTGCCGATGACTGCTGAGGACAGCGACAGTTCGGCGCCGGTGCGCTCGGCCGCGGCGGTGGCCGCTTCGCTGGCCTTCTCGCGGGAGTCGACGAGAGCGACGATCTCGGCGCCGGCGGCGTGGAGGTCGAGCGCGGCCTCGTAGGCGGAGTCGTTGGTGGTGAAGACCGCGATCTTCTGGCCGGGCAGGGCACCGTACCGGTTGGTGTAGGTGCGGGCTGCGCCGGCGAGCATGACGCCGGGGCGGTCGTTGGTGGAGAACACGATGGGCCGCTCCATGGCGCCCGGGGCGAGGACCACCTGGTCGGCGCGGATGTGCCACACGCGCTGACGGGACACGCCTTCGCGGTGCTTCGGCTCGAGGTGATCGGTGCGGTGCTGCAGGGCGATCACGTAGTTCGAGTCGTAGTTGCCGAACGCGGTGGTGCGCGACAGGTAGGTGAAGTCCGGGTTCTCGCTGAGCTCGGCGATGGTGTCGGCGGCCCACTGGGCGCCGTCGGTGCCGTCGATCTGCGCGGTCCGGGAGGACAGGAGGGAGCCGCCGGGGCGGTTCTCCTTGTCGATGAGGACGACGCGCGCCTCACCCTGGAGGGCGGCGCGGGCGGCGGCGAGACCGGCGGGGCCGGCGCCGACGATGAGGACGTCGGCGTGCATGTGCTTGCGGTCGTACAGGGCCGGGTCCGGGGTCGGGTCCAGGGCGCCCTGGCCGGAGACGTAGAACGCTTCGAGGCCGTCGGTCGCCTCCACGGAGGTGACCGGGAGCATGGTCTCGTCGATGTCGTCCTCGGAGCGGGCCTTGACGGTCACCAGACCGTTGGGCTCTTCGACGCCGGCGGCGAGGATGCCGCGGGGACGGTCGAGGTACATGGAGTTCGCGGTCTGGAGGCTGCCGCCGGCGATGAGGGCGGAGGCGAGGCTGTCCCCGGCGAAGGCGTCGTACTTCTGGCCGCCGAAGGTGATGGTGATGGGCTGCGAACGGTCGATGCCGTGGCCGGGGGCCGCGTCGGTGCGGCGCGACGGCGAGCTGCTGGCGGTGGTCACTTCGCGTCTCCTTCCTTGATGGTGGGGGCCTTCTCGCCCATGGCGTAGGTGCCCTTGAATTCGTAGGTTGCTGTGTTGCGGATGGCGTTGAACCACTTGCGGCAGCCGCCGGAGTGGATCCAGCGCTCAGCGAAGTCGCCCTTGGGGTTCTCGCGGTAGAAGAGGTAGCGGCCCCATTCGGCATCGGAGAGGACCGACGGGTCCTCGGGGTACACCACGTGGGCTTCGCCGCCGTAGGAGAACTCGATTTCGTCGCGCGGTCCGCAGTGGGGGCAGTCGATCAGAAGCATTGGCGTGTCCTTGTCTGTCGAGATCTGGTCGGGTCAGTGGGCGACGGCGGCTGCGCCGTGCTCGTCGATGAGCTTGCCCGTGGTGAACCGGTCCAGGGAGAACGGTGCGTTGATCTCGTGCGGCTCGTCGTTGGCGATGGTGTGGGCGAAGGTCCAGCCGCAGGCGGGGGTGGACTTGAAGCCGCCGGTGCCCCAGCCGCAGTTGACGTAGAGGCCCTCGACCTCGGTCTTGGAGACGATGGGGGAGGCGTCGAACGTGACGTCGACGATGCCGCCCCAGGTGCGCAGCAGGTGAGCGCGGGCGAAGATCGGCATGAGCTCCACGGCCGCGGCCATCTGCTCGGCGACCACGTGGAAGGATCCGCGCTGGCCGTAGCCGTTGTACTGGTCGATGCCGGCGCCCATGACGAGCTCGCCCTTGTGCGCCTGGGAGACGTACATGTGGACGTGGTTGGACATCACGACCGTGGGGTGCACCTGCTCGAACAGCTCAGACACGAGCGCCTGCAGCGGGTGCGACTGGATCGGGAGGTCCACGCCGGCGGTCTTGGCGACCACGGAGGAGTGACCGGCTGCGGCGAGGCCCACGCGGGGTGCGAGGATGCGGCCGCGGGTGGTGTCCACGCCGATGGTCTTCTCGCCGTCCTTGAGGACCTTGGTGACCTCGCAGTTCTGGATGATGTCCACGCCGAGCTCCTGGCACTTGCGTGCGTAGGCCCAGGCGACCCAGTCGTGCTTGGCGATGCCGGCGCGCGGCTGGTAGGTGCCGCCCATGATGGGGTAGCGGACGTTGTCGGAGATGTTGAGGATCGGGCAGACCTCCTTGACCTCCTCGGGGGAGAGGAACTCGGAGTCCACGCCGTTGAGGCGGTTCGCCTCCACGCGGCGGACCGATTCGCGGACATCGCCGAGGGTGTGGGCGAGGTTGAGGACGCCGCGCTGGGAGAAGAACATCTCGTACTCGAGTTCTTCGGTCAGCCCCTCCCACAGCTTGAGCGCGTGCTCGTACATGGCTGCGGATTCATCCCACAGGTAGTTGGAGCGGATGATGGTGGTGTTGCGGGCCATGTTGCCGCCGGCGAGCCATCCCTTCTCGAGAATGGCGATGTTGGTCATGCCGTGGTTCTTCGCCAGGTAGTACGCGGTGGCGAGGCCGTGGCCGCCGCCGCCGACGACGATGGCGTCGTAGGACTTCTTCGGTTCCGGGTCTGCGGCCCAGAGGAAGTCTGGGTGCTCCGGGAGCGTTTCAGCCATGGGGTCCTTCCTTTCCTCAGCTAGGCGCCCTCGCTTAGCCGACTACTGATATATCAGCATTGTGGTTGATAGTATGGCCGCCATCACGCCCCGTCAAGCATTTTTCGCAACATTGTTCTGATCAGTGCAACAGTCCAGCTCAGTACCGCCATCCGATGGAGATTTCCGCATGAGTTCGCAGACCACGACCGACGACGCACCGCTGTCCGCCGGCAACGGGCTCGCGATCATCCAGGGGCAGCGCACCGCGGAGGCGGGCGAGGGGTCGATGTCCGAGCGCGCCTACGCTGACGTGCTGCGGCGGCTCATCATGCTGGACATCCGTCCCGGCGACCCGATCAACGAGAGCGCCCTGGCCACCGAGCTCGGCGTGGGCCGCACCCCGCTGCGCGAGGCGCTCAAGCGCCTGGAGCTCGACCAGCTGGTGGTGTCGTATCCGCGCCGCGGCACCTTCGCCACGCACGTGGACATCACCGAGCTGCAGTCGATCTTCGAGGTCCGACGGGTGCTGGAGCCGCTCGGTGCCCGCCTCGCGGCCGAGCGCCTCACGCCTGGTGACCGGGAGGTGTTCCGGCGCGTCGCGGACGACATCGGGCAGCTGGATCCGTCGGCGATGAGCCGACGGGAGCTGCTGGAGTACGACGTCGACGTCCACCGCCTGATCTACGCCGCCACGGAGAACACCCACCTCGCCGGGGAGCTCATCCGCCTGGACAACCTCGTGACCCGCATCTGGTGCGTGGTGCTGGATCGGATGCCGACGATCTCCGAGCACATCGTGGAGCACCGTGCACTGATGGAGGCGATCATCGACGGCGACGCGGACCGTGCCGCCGACATGGTCAGCGCCCACGTGGACGGCTTCGAAGCGGCGGTCCGCGCCGTGCTGTGATGCCAGCCGCACTGATCGCCTCCGCCGCCGGCGTGCTCGGCATCGCGCTGAACTGCTTGCTCGCCTGGCCGCAGGTGGCGCGTGCATTCCGCAGTGTGGAGGGCATCGCGCTCGGCACCATCATCGCGGGCTTCACCGGCCGGGTGCTCTGGTCCGTGCACGCCCTGCAGGGCAACGGGGTCGATGTGCCGCTGCTCGTCGGCCAGGTGCCGATCGCGATCGGGTTCGCCCTGATCGCCTTCCTCGTGGGTCGGGCCCGGCCCGAGCTGCGGGTGCGCCTGCTGCTGACTCTGCTCAGCATCCTCGCCGTGGTCGTCGGGACGAGCCTGCTGTCACCTGCAGCGGTGGCGGCCGCCGCCGTGGTGGTGACAGCGGTGATCAACCTGCCGCAGATGGTCCGCGTGATCCGTCGACCGGACAGCGCCGCCGGTGTGAGCGCCGCCATGTACTGGCTGACCGCCGCGGCGAGCGCCTCCTGGATCGTGTACGGCGCGCTCAGTGGCGACTGGACGATCCCCCTGCCGCACCTGCTGCTCCTGCCCACCGGTGTGATCACCGCGCTGGCGGTTCAGCGCAGTCGACCAGAGTCTGCCGCCCAGTGACACGGACCGATGAGGCCCCCTCGCGATTTCAGGCGTACCGCCGCGCCAACTGATCGAGCGAGGAGCAGATCGACTCCTCGTTCCCCTCGAACACACCCAGTCGCCGGCACCCGCGCAGCACGATCGAGGGGACATGCGAATAGTCGAAGGTCTCGGTGGCGATGCTGACCCCGTCGGCCCCCGGGACCGGTTCGAAGTCCCACCTCCAGCGGAAGCCGAGCGGGTGGCGGAACTCCACCGTGCGGCCCGGCACCGACTCGGTGACCCGCATCGGCAGGCGGTAGGTGAGGCCGAACTTCGTGGTGCGGACACGGAACACGTCGCCGTGCCGCAGCTCGTCCGGGCCGATCGCATCGGTACCAGTGGAGGAGGAGCCGTCGAGTTCATGGTGGCGGTGCGGGTTCGCGGCGATCGCCCACAGCTCGTCGGCAGGTCCGTCCACGCGGACGCTGTACGACATGGTGAACGGCTTCGACGGGACACGGGCAGCAGAGTGCTCAGCAGTCATGGCACCGACGCTACGGCCATCACCTGAACACCCGCCCCGCTCGGTCAGGCCGCGCTGCGGATCTCCACGCGACGGTTCTTCGCCCGCCCCTCCGGGTTGTCCTCACCGTTCTTCTCGTTCGGTTCGATCGGCTTCGACTCGCCGAATCCCTTCACCGTCAGAGTCAGGTCCGCTCGAGCCGCCGTGATCGCATCCGCCACGGCCTGAGCGCGCTTCTGCGAGAGCACATCGTTGCCCATGCTGGAGGGGACCGAGTCCGTGTGCCCTTCAACCCGCACCTCAGTGCCGTCCGGCAGCTTCGACACCAGCGCCACGATCTTTGCGGCGGCGGACTTCGAGAGGTCGTGCCGACCGAAGTCGAACAGGATGTCCGAGTTCAGGGTGATGACGCGGTCGGCGCCGTCCGTGGACTCCTGCTCCAGGGGTTCGATCAGCGGCTTCAGCGGGATGATCTCGGGGTTCAGGGGCTCGATGGTGCTCATCGGATCGGCACCTGCTTCACCAGCGGCTCCCCGGTCCACAGCACCACGTCCATGGCGGTGACGTCCGCGGGCGGAGCGCCGAACACCCACTGGCCGCGCTTCGGCTTCTCCGGGTTGAGGACCAGCTCGGTGGATTCTGTGGAGACCTCATCGATCGCCAGATGCTTGTTGAGGTTCTTCTGGTCGATGAGGAACGGGCGGAACTTGGTGGCGCCGTTGAACTCGTGCAGGCTGTCGATCCGCCCGGAGTCACCATCGGTGCTGGCGTGCAGTGTGTATTCGTAGGTGGCCTCGAGGGTGTCGCCGCTGCGGGTCAGTGCCAGCAGCGACACAGTCATTGTGGCGTCCGGATCCCCGGGCCGGGTGATGGGGACCTCCGCGGTGGCGATGGGGTCGGCGCCGGTGCTGCTGGGCGTGCCGGCGGTGGTGCCTGCGCCGCCTCCGTCAGAGGCGCTGCTGTCACGCGCGCCTCCGCCGTCGGACGCGCTGTCGGCCTCCGGTGCCTTCGAGGCCGCCGGTGCGGCCGCGGAGCCTGCCGGGTCGCTCGAATCCGAGGCCTTCGAGTTGGCGCCGCAGGCGGTCAGGCCGAAGCCGCTCGCGGCGAGGAGGCCGAGGGCGCCGCGCCTGGTTGCTGTGGTGGGGTGCATCGTGCTGGTCCTTTCCCGAAACCATGGGCGGCTCGGTGCCGCCGCTGATTCCGAGACTAGGGCCTCCCTGGGTACCCTGTCGCGCCCCGGAGACGGGTCCCCGTCCCCATCCGGGCACTCCACCCCATCAGGCGAAGCGCCGCACCAGCTCCGCGGTCCCGTCCGGATCCAGCACGGCCGACGGGTGCGGCCCCGCCGCGCGCCACCGCTGCGCCTCGGCAGACACATCCATGCCCGCGGCGGGGGAGAGGCCCGGACCGGCCGCCAGCATCAGGTTCCCCGGCCGGTTCCCCGCGAGCATCGACGCATCGGTCAGCGTCCACACCCCGCCCATGCCCGCGGTCTCCGCGGCGCCCTCCATCAGAGCGGCGTGGCGGGAGAACAGCTGCAGACCGGGGGAGTCTCCGATGTTGACGATCGCGACGCCCCGGTCAGTCAACAGCTTCAGCAGGGCGGTGTAGAACTGCGGGGCGCCCAGATCCGTCGGCCCCGTATCGGTGAAGATGTCCACCACCACGCAGTCGAACGAGGACGCCTCCAGCTGGTGCACGATCGCCAGCGCATCGTCCGCCACCGCGGTGAGGCGGGTGCCGGCCGGCAGCGGCAGGTGCTGCAGCACCCAGCCCACCAGCTCCGCCTCCAGCTCCACCACGGTCTGCTCCGAGCCGGGCCGCAGCGCCTGCACGTACCGCACCAGGGTCAGCGCCCCGGCGCCGAGGTGCAGCACCCGCAGCGGCCCCGCCGGCAGCGAATCGACGACGTTCGCAACGCGGCGCAGGTACTCGTGGCGGATCGCCGACGGGTCCGCGAGGTCCACGTGGGACTGCTCCGCGCCGTCGAGGATCAGTACGTGGCCCTCGCCCACCTCAGCGGGCTCGATGACGGCGTCCTGGCCGCTGCCGGCAAGGCGGATTCGCGCGGTCACGGCAGCGGTCAGTTCCGCGGCCGCTTCGCCGGCGGTTCGCCCAGCTCAGCGCCCTCCACCCGGATCGACTGGTCCTCCGCACCCTCATCGATCGCCTCGATCGTGAGGTCCTCGATGGAGCCCAGGCGGCACACGTCGTCCGCGTCGCGGCGCAGCAGCTCCACCTGTGCGGCGGGCACATGCAGAGCGGCCCGCAGCAGCGGGGTGCGCTGCGAGACCTTCGCATCGCTCTTCACCTTGCGGACCACGATGATCGCGGCGCTGACCACATCGAGCAGCTCGCCGGTCTCCGTGCCCGCAGCCTCCCGCAGGGGAGCGGCCTGCGGCCACGCCTGGGCGTGCACGGAGCCCGTGCGCCACCAGGACCACACCTCGTCGGTCGCGAACGGCAGGTACGGCGCGAACAGGCGCAGCTGCACATCCAGCGCGATCGTGAGGGCGGCGCGGGCACTGAGCGCGGCCTCCTCACCGGCGTGGCCGTGGGCGCGGGACTTCACCAGTTCGATGAAGTCGTCGCAGAACGTCCAGAAGAACGGCTCGATCACTTCGAGGGCACGGGCGTAGTCGTGCTTCGCGAGCGCGGTGGACGCCTGCTCCACCACGTCGGCGAGCGCCGCCAGCATGGAGCGGTCCAGCGCCTCGGTGACGGCGGCCGGGTCAGCCGCGAGAACACCCGCGGGGTCCGACGGGGCCTCGCCGAAACCGAGCGCGAACTTCGAGGCGTTGAGGACTTTGATCGCCAGGCGGCGACCGATCTTCATCTGCCCCTCCTCGAACGCGGTGTCCGCGCCCTGGCGGGCACGTGCCGCCCAGTAGCGGACGCCGTCGGAGCCGTACTGCTCCAGCAGGTCGATCGGGGTGACCACGTTGCCCTTGGACTTCGACATCTTCTTGCGGTCCGGATCCAGGATCCAGCCGTTGATCGTGGCGCCCTTCCACGGCAGGGAATCCGTGAGCAGGTGGGAGCGCACCACGGTGGAGAACAGCCAGGTGCGGATGATGTCGTGGCCCTGCGGCCGCAGATCGAACGGGTACACCTTGTTCAGGATGTCCTGCTCGCCCAGCCAGTCCGTCACCAGCAGCGGGGTCAGCGAACTGGTCGCCCAGGTGTCGAGGATGTCGGGGTCGGCGGTGAAGCCGCCCGGCTGGTCGCGCTGCTCCTCGGTGAAGCCCTCGGGGACGTGCAGGGTCGGATCGATCGGCAGCTGCTCCGCCGACGGCGTCAGCAGCGTGTCGTAGTCCGGGGAGCCGTCGGCCGCGACCCCGTACCAGACGGGGATCGGCACGCCGAAGTAGCGCTGGCGGGACACCAGCCAGTCACCGGTCAGGTTCTCCACCCAGTTGCGGTAGCGGGACTCCATGAACGGCGGGAACCACTCCAGCTCCTCGCCGCGCGTGATCAGCTCGGCGCGCAGGTTGGTGTCGCGGCCGCCGTTGGAGATGTACCACTGGCGGCTCGTCACGTATTCGAGGGGCTTATCGCCCTTCTCGTAGAACTTCACCGGGTGGGTGATCCTCTTCGGCTCGCCCACCAGATCACCGGAGGCGGTGAGCTTCTCCACGATGCGCTTCTGCGCGGTGAAGACGGTGGCGCCGGCGACCTCGGCGTAGTGGGCCGCGCCCTCCTCGGAGGTGATCCACTCCGCCTCGGGAATGAAGCGGCCGTCGCGGCCGATCACGGCGCGGGTCGGCAGGTCCAGTTCGCGCCACCAGATCACGTCCGTGGCGTCACCGAACGTACAGATCATCGCGATGCCGGCGCCCTTGTCCATCTGCGCCAGCTCGTGCGCCTTCACCGGCACCTCCACATCGAACAGCGGGGAGGTGACGGTGGTGCCGAACAGGTCCTGGTAGCGCTCGTCGTCCGGGTGGGCCACCAGTGCCACACAGGCGGGCAGCAGCTCCGGGCGGGTGGTCTCGATGAAGACCTTCTCGCCGTCCGGCTTCGTGAAGCCGACGCGGTGGTACGCGCCCGGGCGGTCCTGGTCCTCCTGCTCGGCCTGCGCCACCGCTGTGCGGAATGTGG
Source organism: Helcobacillus sp. ACRRO (assembly GCF_022347125.1). NCBI lineage: Bacteria > Bacillati > Actinomycetota > Actinomycetes > Micrococcales > Dermabacteraceae > Helcobacillus > Helcobacillus sp. ACRRO. Next base: position 12,442 of record NZ_JAKRNG010000016.1, on the reverse strand, counting down.
TGTCCCACGGGGTGGGGGCCTCCGCCTGGTAGGCGTGGCCGGAGGCGACATGGTCGAGGAACGCCTTCTGGCTCGTGGCCTGGGCCTTCGCGTTGATGGTCTGGTAGGTGAGGCGGCCCCAGTCGACGGACAGGCCGAGGGTGCGGAACACGTGCTCGAACGCCTTCTCGTCCTCACCGGTGAGCTCCAGGCACAGTTCGATGAAGTTGCGGCGGGAGATCGGCTGCTGGTTCTGCGGCTTCGCGGTCTGTGCGTTGCCGCCGCGGTGCGGGGGCTCGAAGCCCTCCTCGTACGGCAGTGACGGGTCGCAGCGCACACCGTAGTAGTTCTGGACGCGGCGCTCGGTGGGCAGGCCGTTGTCGTCCCAGCCCATCGGGAAGAACACGTTCTTGCCGGTCATCCGCTGGTAGCGGGCGATGATGTCCGACTGCGAGTACGCGAAAACGTGGCCGATGTGCAGGGAGCCCGACGCGGTCGGGGGAGGGGTGTCGATCGAGAAGACCTCGGACCGGGTGGTGTCCGGGTCGAATGCGAAGACCTGGGAGTCAGTCCAGTTCTGGTCCCATTTCTCTTCCAGGCCCTCCAGGCTGGGCTTGGCGGGGATGGCGGGTGCGCTCGCGGCCGAGTCGTGGCCTGCGCGGGAATCGATCTCACTCATGCGGCCCATTGTCTCAGATGCCCCGCCGCAGCCCGACGCTGCGGCGCGTGGCACTGCTCGCACCCCCCGGGCGCGGGCGCGACGGCCCGAGCCGCGCTCAGTCCTCCACGTGGCCGGCGAACCCCATCCGCTCACTGATCACCGAGGCGACGTCCGCGCAGGCGGGCCCCAGCTGTGCGATGAGGGCGTCATCGGTGCGGTAGCGCGGAGCTGCGATCATCAGCGCCGCCGTCACGATGCCCCGATGGTCGAACACGGGCGCGGCGATGCCCACCTCGTCCGGGTGGGTGAGGCCGGCGTTCGCCGCGAACCCGTCGGCGCGCGCCTGCCGCAGCGCCGCGAGGTAGTCCTCGGCCGACGGGGCCGTAGTGAACTCGAAGCGGCCCTCCGCCAGCAGCTCACGCACCCGCTCTTCCTCGACGTGGGCGAGGAACACCTGGATGCTGGCGGAATGGCCCGTGCTGTACCGCGTGCCCATGGGGGAGGTGTGCTTGATGTGGCGGGGGCTCGCCACCTGCTCCACAGAGATGCCCTCCAGGCCGTCGAACACCACCAGGGAGACCGTCTCCTGCGTGGAGTCGCGCAGGTCCTCCATCAGCGGGTAGGCGACCCTCCGCACCGACAGCTGGCTGAGCAGCGGCCCGGCGATGCCGAGCAGACCCCAGCTGAGTTCGTACTTGCGGGACTGCTCGTCCTGTACCACCAGGCGCTCCTGCTGCAGGGTCTGCAGGATGCGGGACACGGACGACTTGTGCAGTCCCACCTGGGCGGCGATGTCGGTGACGCCGCGCACCGGTTCGTTCACGGTGAAGCAGCGCAGCACCTCGATCATGGTGCCGATGGTCGACGGGTTCTTTGCGGATTCGGAGTCGGTCATAGTCGTCTCAGCCAATCGCAATCGGGAAGGAATCTTGAGGAATCCGGCGTAAATGGGGCGAAGCGCACCGGGCCTCCGTCCGTGACCGCGGACTGGCCGGGTGCGCACATGCCGCCGGGGCCGGCCGTTCGCAGTGAACGACCGGCCCCGGCGGCGGAGGAGGATCAGGCCTCGATGATGTTCTTCTCCGGGCCGTACGGGAACTTGGTGATGTTCTCCACCGAGTCCTCGCCGACCACGAGGATGTCGTGCTCGCGGTAGCCGCCGGCGCCCGGCTGGCCGTCCTCGATGGTGATCATCGGCTCCATGGAGACGACCATGCCCGGCTCGATCACGGTCTCGATGTCCTCGCGCAGCTCCAGGCCCGCTTCGCGGCCGTAGTAGTGGGAGAGGACGCCGAAGGAGTGGCCGTAGCCGAAGGTGCGCTTGGGCAGGATGCCGTAGCCGGCGTAGATCTCGTTGAGCTCGAGCGCGATGTCCTTGCAGACCGCGCCGGGCTTGATGAGCTCCAGGCCGCGCTCATGCACCTCGACGTTGATGTTCCACAGGCGCAGCGACTCCTCGTCCGGCTCGCCGAGGAACAGGGTGCGCTCCAGTGCCGTGTAGTACCCGGAGGTCATGGGGAAGCAGTTGAGGGAGAGGATGTCGCCCTTCTGCAGCTTCCGGGTGGTGGCCCAGTTGTGGGCGCCGTCGGTGTTGATGCCGGACTGGAACCACACCCAGGTGTCGCGCACCTCGCGGTGCGGGAAGGTCTTCGCGATCTCGTGGGTCATCGCCTCGGTGCCGGCGAGGGCCACCTCGTACTCCATGACGCCTTCACGGATCGCCTGGCGGATCGCCTCACCGCCGAGGTCGCCGATGCGGGCGCCGTGCTTGATGACCTCGATCTCCTCGGCGGACTTGATCATGCGCTGGCGCATGGCGTCCTGCGAGACGTCCTCGAGGGTCGCATCCGGGAAGGCATCCTGAAGGCGCTCGCGGATGAGGGCGGGGACGGTGTCGTCCTCGATGCCGATCTTCTTGGCCTTGACGCCGTCGCGCTTCAGGGCCTCCTGCAGGCCGTAGTAGAAGTTGTCGCGGCGCCAGTCGGTGTAGACGATGTTGTCGCCGAAGCTGGTGCGCCACGGCATGCCCGCATCGATGTTCGCGGTGACGGTGGTGGTGTTCTTCTGGGTCACCACGAGCGCGTAGGAGCGGCCGAAGTAGGTGAACAGGAAGTCCGAGTAGTACTTGATGCCCTGGTACGAGGTGAGGATGACCGCGTCCATGTCCTTGGCGGCCATGATCTCTCGCAGGCCCTTCAGGCGGCGCTCGAACTCGGCATCGGAGAAGGTGAGCTGCTGCTTCTCACCGTTGTGCAGGGTCTTCAGGCGGTCGAGGTCGTTGACCGAGGTGACGGTGGTATTCATGACACTCCTTTGTGGTCGAAAGAACGGTGGAAAAGTTGAAGGGAACGGACCTGCCTGCCCTGTTGCGGCACCTGCAACGCCGTTCCCCTCAAGGATACTCATGGTGTGACGAACGTCAAGTCCTGCGCTCCGTCACGCGGATGCCAGCCGGAGCTCGGCTGCGATGTCCTCTGCCATCAGGCCCGCCGCCTGCGCGAACAGCAGCTCACCCTTCTCGGCCGAGGATCCGTCGGGCGCCGACAGGCACCCCGTCTCCGGGGTGCGGGAGGCGATGACCGGCAGACGGTCGAAGCGCGGCAGCTCCGCCGGAGGATGCGACACCGCCCGCTCCATCCGCACGTGCTCGGGACGCAGATGCAGCATCAGCGATGTCTCCAGCACCCCGCCGTGCTCGATGTCCCAGCCGGGGAAGCCGTCCGGGTAGACGGCGCGCAGAGTGTCCTCGGTGACGAAGTCCCAATAGCTCAGCAGCATCGCCGACTGCCCGCCCTCCTCGCTGATCCCGAGGTCCCGCAGCGCCAGGTCGATGCCCTCGTACAGGAACTGGTAGTTCTCGTAGTGCCCGTTGACGAACACCACGTGGCTCACCCCCTGCTGGAGGAAGCCGCGGGCGATGTCGCGGGTCTGGGCGATCAGCGTGGAGGCGTCGAGGCTGATGGTGCCCGGCAGGTGGTCGCCGCCGCCGGACTTCTGCTGCGACTTGTAGCCGTGCGTGAACGGCTGCGCCACCGCCGCCGCCCCGGGGGCGACGCGGTTGATCCGCTCCGCTGTCCCGCGGGCCATCGCCGTGGACAGGATCGCGTCCGTCCCCAGCGGCATGTGGGGGCCGTGCTGCTCGAACGCGCCGACGGGGATCAGCACCACCGAGGTCCCCTCCGTCCACTCGCGGTAGGCGACGGCATCGAACAGTGCCAGGTCGATGGGCTGCTCGGTCATTTCTGTCCTCCCTTTGGCTTGGGGCTGCGGGTGTCGAAGTCGTAGTCGATGTCGGCGACCGCCGGGTCCCGGCGGAACTCCTCGGGGATCTCGATCTCACCGGTTCGCGAGAACGGGTCCTTGCCCTCCTCCATCGCCAGGGTGATGTTGTGCGGGTGCGGAGTTCCCTCGATCGGCATGCCGTGCTCGTCCACGAATGCATCCTCAGGGCGATGGTTCGGGTCGTTGACCGCGCGCTCCAGCTGCTTGATCTTCTTGTTGCGGGCGCGCAGGCGGCGGAACAGGTTGAAGTACATGATCAGCAGCACGAACGAGAACGGGAATGCGCCGAGGATCGTGCCGGTCTGCACGGTGTCCACCACGGCGCTGCCGCCGATGGACAGCAGCACCACCGCCACGGTTGCGATCGAGAACACCAGGATCACGCGGAACCACGGGCCGGACTTCTTCGGGGCCGACACGAACTCGGCGAGCGCGTAGGTGCCCGAGTCCAGGGAGGTCACGTAGTAGGTGGCCACCAGGATGGTCGCGACGACCAGCAGGACGGTGCCCACCACGGGGATCATGTCCAGCATTGCGAACAGGCCCGCGGAGGTGTCCTCCGCGATGGCGCCGGAGATCGCCTCATTCGATCGCTGGTCGTAGAACAGGCCGGCGGCGCCGATGATGCCCACCCAGACCATGACGATGAGGGAGGGGACGATGGTGACGCCGAGGACGAAGCTGCGGATGGTGCGGCCGCGGGAGATGCGGGCGATGAAGCCGGCCACGAACGGGCTGAAGGCGATCACCCAGCACCAGATGAACACGGTCCACCAGCCGTTCCAGGAGTCCTGCCAGGTCTCCAGCGGGCCGGTGGCGCCGTCGGCGCCGGTGTAGAAGCTCATCGAGATGAAGTTCTGGATGAACGAGCCGAAGGTCTCGAACAGGGTGGACAGGATGTAGACGGTCGGTCCGAATACGAACACCCCGACGATCAGGGCCACCGACAGGTAGGAGTTCAGCTCGGAGATCCGCTTCATGCCCTTGTTGACGCCCATGAAGGCGGATACCGCGGTGAGCGCGCCGAGGCCGAGGATGACTGTGAACCACAGCACCGGCGAGCTGGTCAGGCCGGTGAAGGAGGCGATGCCGGAGGAGAACTGCATGGCGGCGAAGCCGAAGGAGGTGGCCAGGCCCAGCGTGGTGGCGATGATCGCGAGCATCTCCACGACCACGCCGGCGGGGCGCTGCGCGGCGCGGGGCAGGAAGTCCACGGTCGCCTCGCGGAAGGTGAGGGTCTTGCCGAGGTTGTGGTGCGAGTACGCCAGGCACACGGCGACGGCGCCGTACATGATCCAGGCGGTCAGACCCCAGTGGAAGTACGTCCACACGATGCCGACATCACCGGTGTTGGCGCCGCCGGCGATGACGCGGTGCTCGCTCTCCGGCTTGAGCATGATCGGCTCGGCGATCGACCAGAAGATCAGGCCGATGCCCTGGCCGCAGGCGAACAGCATGGAGTACCAGGCGAAGTTCGAGTGCTCGGGCTTCGCCTTCGGCCCACCGAGGCGCACCTTGCCGACCTTCGAGAAGCACAGCCAGGTGCACAGCGCCACGGCGATCAGCGAGTACATCACGAAGTACCAGGTCCAGCCGGAGGTGACCTTGGTGCGCAGATAGGAGATGAAGTCCGAGGCCGCATCTGGTGCCACGGTCACGGTGATGACCAGTGCGACGATCAGGATCGGCGGCAGCACCTTGATGATGAGGGAGTCGATCGGCGGGATCGACCGTCCGCGGAAGCGGGGGAGATCGACTCCCACCTGCTCCGTCGGTGGCTGGGAGCCGGGTGATGCTGGGGGGATGGATGATGAGGGCATGCGTTCTCCTCCTTGCGAGGCGCGGCGCAGATGGTCAAAAAGTTGCGTCAGCAACAACTAGGTTGCAAAAGACTATATCGTGACCGGGGTCACGATGGAATCACGGACTCCTCAGGTCAGCGGGCGACGACTCGTCTCGGGGGACAGCGCCACCGCGATGAACGACACCACAGCGGCGCCGATCAGGTAGTAGGACGGCGCGATCTGCGAACCGGACGTCGCGATCAGCCAGGTGCAGATCGCCGGCGCGGTGCCGCCGAAGATCGCATTGCCCAGGTTGAAGCTGACGGCGAAGCCGGAGTAGCGCACCCGGGTGGGGAACAGTTCGGACAGGAAGCTCGGCAGGGTGCCGTCGTTGAGCGTGAGGGCGAAGCCCAGGACCACCTGCACCAGCAGGATCACGACGAAGCTGCCGGTGTTCAGCAGCATGAATGCCGGAATCGTCAGCACCACGGCCAGGACCGCCGCGGCCATCAGCACCCGTCGGCGCCCGAAGCGGTCCGACAGCGAGCCGGTGACGAAGATGAAGCCGATGTAGGTGATGAGCGCGACCGTGGTGGCGATGTAGCTCAGGGTCGAATCCAGCTTCACGACCTCGGACAAGTAGGTCGGCATGTAGCTGAGGATCACGTAGAAGCCCACTGCGTTCAGCAGCACCGCGCCGAAGGCTCGCAGCAGCGCAGGCCAGTGGTCGCGGAACATCTGCATCATCGGGGCCTTGATGACCTCGTCCTCCGCGGAGATCTCCTGGAAGGCCGGGGTGTCCTCCAGCTTGTTGCGGATGTAGCGGCCGATCAGGCCCATCGGTGCGGCGAGCAGGAACGGGACGCGCCATCCCCAGTCGTGCATCTGCGCATCGGTGAGGACGGCGGTGGACACCGCTGCGAACAGCGAGCCCATCAGCAGGCCGGTGGCGGTGGAGGCGGGGACCACTGCGGCGTAGCGGCCCCGCTTGTCCGCCGGGGCGTACTCCACGAGGAATGCGGAGGCGCCCGCGTACTCGCCGGAGGCGGAGAATCCCTGCACCAGGCGGCACGCCAGCAGCAGCAGGGGAGCGGCCACGCCGATCGTGGCGTACCCGGGGATGAGGGCGATGCAGAAGGTGGCGGCGCTCATGATGAGGATCGACCAGCTCAGAGCTGTGCGCCGACCGATCCGGTCGCCGAGGTGTCCCCAGAAGAAGCCGCCGAGCGGGCGGATGAGGAAGGAGATCGCGAACAGGCCGAAGGTCAGCAGCAGCTTGTTCTTCGAATCCGGGAAGAAGACTTCGGAGATGACCACCGCGAAGTAGCCGTAGACGGCGTAGTCGAACCATTCGACGAAGTTGCCGATGAAGCTGGCGGTGAGGACCCGCGTGCGGGTCTGGCGGAGGGTCTCGGCCTTGCGGGGCTGGCCCGACAGGGTGGTGGAGGTGGGTGCTGAACTCATCGTGATCCTTTGAGTCGGGGGCGTTGCAGGCGTCATCGCCGCGCCGAAGGCAACCGGGTTGCGGGAATTGCAACTCCTTGGCTGGCTATTGAACCACCGACTGTGATCTGCGTCTACTGCTTCGCCCGGCGAGTGCCCGGGCATCGCCGTACGATGACAGCATCACCCGCCCCGATCCCCGGAGGAATCCGCATGCACCAGAACGAGAATCAGCGCACCGCCGTCGTCACCGGCGCGAGCTCCGGCATCGGCCGCGCCGTCGCCCGCCGCCTGCAGGCCGACGGGTTCCACGTCCTCGCCGTCGCCCGCCGCGGCGACCGGCTCGAGGCGCTTGCTGCCGAGACCGGCGTCTCGACACTCGTCGTGGACGTCTCCGATGGGGCATCCGTCGACCGCCTCGCCGAACGCGCAGCCGAGCTCTTCCCCCAGGGCGTCAGCGCCCTCATCAACGTGGCCGGAGGCGCCCTCGGAGTGGACTGGGTGGAGCGCGCGGACTTCGAGAAGTGGACCGGCATGTACGCCTCGAACGTCCTCGGCGCCGGGCGCGTCACCAAAGCGCTGCTGCCGCAGATCCGCACCGCCGGCGGCGGCGACATCGTCTTCCTGACCTCCACCGCCGCACAGGTCGCCTACGAGGGCGGTTCCGGATACAACGCCGCGAAGGCGGCCGAGCACATGCTCGCAGCGGCCCTGCGGCTCGAACTCGCCGGCGAGCCGATCCGCGTCATCGAAGTCGCGCCCGGTCTCGTGCACACGGACGAGTTCTCCCTGACCCGCCTTGGCGGCGACCAGGCCGCGGCCGATGCCGTCTACGAGGGCGTCGAGAAGCCGCTGACCGCGCAGGACGTCGCCGATGTCATCGCCTACAGCATCGAACTGCCCGCCCACGTCAACCTCGACCTCATCACGATGCGGCCGGTGGCGCAGGCGGCGGCCCACAAACTGATGCGCCGACCCCTCGAGGTCAAGCGGACACCGTGAGCCCCTGCTCCTCTGCGAGCCGAACGATCTGCTCGCCGAGCGCGACGTCCCTGTCGCTGAGGGATCCGACGTCATGCGAGGACAGCGCCAGGCGCACCCGGTTGAACCGGATGTCGATATCGGGGTGGTGGTCAGCGGCCTCCGCGAGCTCCGCAACGCCGGTAACGAAGCGGATCGCATCCGCGAAGGACCGGCCCTTCGCCTGCAGGTGTGCGGTGGAGTCCTCAATGCGCCACTGCGGCATGCGCTCGGCCGCCGCGGCGTCGGTGATGGAATCGTGGTTCTTCGTCATGGCCCCACGCTAGGCCAGGTGCGCTGGGCGCAGGATCAGACGTCGATCTCGATCTCGCCGATTCCGCGGGACACGCAGGTGGTCATGTGGGTCTCGTGCTCGTCGTCCATCAGGAACTCGTCCTGGTGGTCGACCTCGCCGGACACCAGCGGCACCACGCAGGTGCCGCACACGCCGCCCTCGCAGGAGTAGTCCATGTCGATGCCGGCGTCCAGCAGGGCCTGCAGCAGGGACTGGCCCTCTTCGACCTCGACGGTCTTCTGCGACTTCAGGCACTTCGCGGTGAACGGCTCTCCGAACAGGGACATGTCATCTCCTCGATCCAGCTGATGGGAACAGCGCACACAGGTTCTCACACGGGCGCTGTGGACCCGAAGGGTCTGCCTGCTCCATCACATCGGTCAGATCACGAACCGGTCCCGCGCCCACCGCGTCAACTCGTAGCGGTTGGATACCTGCAGCTTCTTCAGCACTTTCGACATGTGCGTCTCCACGGTGCGGTCGGAGATGAACAGTTCGCTCGCGGTCTCCCGGTACGTGTACCCGCGGGCGATCAGCTTCATCACTTCGGTCTCGCGCGGTGACAGGAGGTCCAGCTCCGTCGGCCTCGGCGGCGCCTGCCCCCGGAACGCATCGAGCACGAACCCGGCCAGGCGCGGGGAGAACACCGCATCGCCCTCCGCGATCCGGTGCACCGCATCCGCGAGGTCCTCGCCGGTGATGGACTTCGTGACGTAGCCGCGGGCGCCGGCGCGTATCACGGCGATGACGTCATCGGCGGCGTCGGACACGCTGAGGCCCAGGCACCGCACCTCCTCGCCGACGGAGCGCGCCACTTCCGCACCCCCGCCGCCGTGGCCGCCCGGCAGATGCACGTCGAGAAGCACCACGTCGGGCTTCTCCCGCCCGATCACGGTGATCGCCTCGTCGACGGTCGCGGCCGTGCCGACCACTTCGATCGACGGGTCGGCCCGCTGCAGTTCGTCGATGACGCCGAGCTGGAAGATGCGGTGGTCGTCCACCACCACGATCCTCACCGTGTCCTTCGTGCTCATGGCTGTCCTTCCTCGGGGCGCTCCAGTCGCAGCGCCACCTCCATGCCGCCGCCGGCGGCGCGGCGCACCCGGGCGGTGCCGCCGGCGCGCCTCATCCGGCCGATGATCGACTCTCGCACACCCAGGCGGTCCTCCGGCACCGCGTCGAGGTCGAAGCCCTCACCGCGGTCGCGCACGAACGCTTCGATGACGTCGGGGGAGATGTCCACGAACACCCGCACACCGGTGCCGCCGTGCCGAACCGCGTTGCTGGTCGCCTCCCGCAGCGCCTTCACCAGCGGCCGCGCCCGGGGGCACAGGGGGGCGTCGCCGACGATGACCGTCACGATCTCCACGGCGTGCTCTGCCTGCAGATCCGCGCACATCTCCTCGACCGCAGTGCGCAGGCTGCTGCCGTCCGCCTCCGCCTGGGCGTCCTGCTGCCCGTACAGCCATCGCCGCAGCTCCGCTTCCTGCAGCCGCGCGAGCTGCTTCATCGACTCGCCGTCGCGGCCGGACTGCTGGATCACGGTGAGGGTCTGCAGCACCGAATCGTGCAGGTGCGCGGTGATCTCCTGGCGCTGCTGCGCGAGCGCCCGCTCCTGCGACTCCTCCTGCAGGCCCCGCCACAGTCGCCGCAGCCACGGCACCAGCACTGCCGCCACCAGCAGCATCACGATGACCGCGACGGCCAGCGCCACCAGCAGAGCGCGGGGGCCGAACAGGGCGGCGGCCATGCCGAGCGACCCGGCGAGCAGCAGCACCACGGACAGCCCCAGCGCCACGATCGCGACCGAGGGCACCTGCGCGATCCGACCGCCCCACCGGGCGCGGTCCACCGCGTTCAGCGGCAGCACCCCGAGGGCGATGCCGGCGGCGCTGATGCCGCAGAACGCGGCGATCTGGGGCCAGCTCGGCAGCGCCCACACCACCGTGGTGCCGATGCCGGTCACCGTCAGCATCACGGCCGCGCCGACGAGAGCAGCGATGAGCATCCACTGCAGGAGCTGCGAGGCGGGGGAGCGCAGCGCCATCGACGCATCCGACAGCGCCGGCCGGCCTCGCATCGGCGCCTGCGAGAGCCCCATCAGCAGCTCCCGCTCCGCCGATTCGTCCAGCGGCAGTGCCCACCAGGCCACCATGTAGGCGAACACGATGCCGCTGGCCAGGCCCGCGAACGTCAGCGCGACCATCGGCGGCTGGTTGAGGCCGAGCGTGACCGGCACAGCGGCGAAGATCATCACGAAGGACAGAAGGGTCAGGCCCCGGATCGGGGCGACCGGCACACCGCAGCCGCGGGCGAGGGCGCCGCACACGCCGACCAGTTGAGCGTCGGTGAGGGTCCGCGCCCATCGATCGGCCGACGGCTGGGTGATCTCGGGCATGCCACTATGGTGCCATGGCAGAACCCCACGACGACGGGTCCCGCAGCGTCTTCGACACCGTCATCGCGCCGCCCCGCTCCCTCACACCGCGCGACCGCGCCCTGCGCTACGGCGTGGTGCGCCGGCCCGGAGGCGGCTTCGTCGGCGGTGTGTGCCTCGCTCTCGCCGACGGGTTCGGCCTCCCCGCCCGCCTCGTGCGCGCCTGCGCGGTCCTCCTCGGCATCCTCGGCATCGGCCCCCTCATCTACCTGATCCTGCTGATCCTGCTGCCGCGCCAGCTGCCCGGCTCCCGCTTCGACACGCCCCTGCAGGCGCTGCGCCGGCGCCGCCCGCAGCCGGGCGACCTCGTCATCGCTGCCGCGATCCCCCCGGCGGTGATCCTCGCCGGGCTCGCCGTCTGGGCCTACATCCGCTGGTTCGTGCTCGCCCTCGCATTCCTGCTGCCGCTGCTGCTGGTGCTGCTGGCGATCGTCGTGGTGGGCGGCTGGCAGTCCTCCCGCGCCCGCTCCGCCTACATCGTCGGGCAGCTCGGTGCCCGAGCCGGCATCCTCACCGAGCACGAACTCGCCGACCTCGTGGGCCGTCTGCGCCGCGACGCACCGCTGGCGTGGGGCGCCGACGCCGATCCCCGCGCCACCGGCCGCGTCGACGCCACCACCGACCCGGGTGGAAGGCCGACGGATCCCCGCACCTCCACGGTCCTGTTCGCGATCGCCGCGCTCACCGGCATCGCTGCGTTCAGCATCCTGTCCCTCTTCCCGCACCTCGCGCCGACCCTCAACCCTGACGGGCCGCTGGCCTTCATCGGCCGGATCGGCGCCGGCGCCTCGGCGACCCTCGCACTCACCGGCGCGGCGCTGATCGTGCTCGGCCTGCGCGGCCGCACCGATACGCGACTCGTGGTCCTCGGCACGGTGTGCGCCGTCGCGCTCGCGGGCTCGGTGATGTGGGTGCGGCTCACCGATTCCCGCCACCAGGACCCGGTGGTGGTGAGCGTCGCCGAGTACGAGCCCGGCACGGTCGTGCCCTGTTCACCGGGCGGTCCGCGCGACTGGTCCACGCCCGTGGTGCTGGACATGTCCGCGCTGCCGCCGCCGCCCGACCCGGCGGAAGCGGAGGCGCAGTGGCGGGCGAAGAACCCGTCGGCCCCCGCCGCCGAGTCCCCGCAGCTGGCGATGCGGGTGGTGTGCGACCGGCCCGTCGGGGACGTCACCGTGATCATGCCGAAGCACTCCTGGGATGTGGGCTCGGACATCACCACCGGCATGGGCAGGCAGCGCGGCACGGAGCATCGCGGCACGGATGCGTGGAACCCGTCGGCTGTGCAGGTCCGCGTGATCGGGCGCCTCGGCGTCGGCGACGTCACCTGGAAGGAGGCACGATGATCTCCCGCATGACCTCGAGCGCCTGGGGCGTGAGCGCCGGGCTGTTCTTCGTTCTGCTGACCGGCCTGTTCGCGGCGGTGCTCGTGCTCGGCGATGCGCTGCCGCTGTGGCTGATCGCCGCGGGCATCCTCAGCGCCGGGGTGCTGGCGATGCTGCCGTCGGCCTTCCTCCGGCCCGCCCGCCCCGCGCCCACCG